>JAUMVX010000083.1 GCA_030529945.1 Bacteroidia bacterium
CGGCGGACTTCCATCGGGAGCTGAAGCTGTTCCTGCGCCACGCTGAGCTTCTGCTGCTCCATAGAGATCATAGTGTTGCGCAGGATGTTCTCCTTCTCTGCAAGTTCGGCTTCCGAGTTCAGAATCTGCATATCCAGTTGCTCGTTCCCCAGAATCACTATGACATCTCCGGCCTTCACGCGGCTGCCTTCCTCCGCCACTATCTTCTGCACGTTTCCGCCTTCGGTCGGGCTGATCTGCACGGTGGTCATAGGCTGGACCTGGCCGCTGATGCGGATGTAGTCGTTGAACTCTCCCCGGACTGCCGTGCCCGTGAGCAGCGTGTCGCCGTCCACCCGCAGGGAGGAGGTCTTGCCGCCGAGGAGCAGCAGAATCAGAAGAACCAATACCGCTCCGCCTATCCAGAACGGGACCGCCTTTGCGGTGAATGCGCGGCGGATGCCTTTTTTCTGTTCGATAATCTTATCCATATCTTTTGCTTTTCTATTCTTTATCATTGGCCGTAAGGCCGTATCACTCAGCGGTGTGCGTGTGCGCATTGGCCGCAAGGCCGCATTACTGCTGGTCGATGTAACGTTCGCCGTTGTAGTAGCGCACCACGCGCTCCTTCAGCAGGTACTGCAGGTGTGCGTTGAGCTGCTCGGCGCGCGCTTTCATATAGTTTCCGGCAGCGGTCTGGTACTCGATGGAGGAGATGAGACCCTGGTCGAACTTCTTGAAATTCAGCTTGTACGCCTCGTTCTGCACTTCGCTGCGGCGCTCGGCCTGCAGGAGCGCGGCCTGAGCTCCATCCCGGTCCTGCATCGCGCGGCGCACCTCGCTCTCCACTTCGCGCAGGGTCTTGTCGTACTGCAGGGACGCGCGGCGATAGGCATTGCGCTTGCGCGAGAGTGTGTTTATCTTGTCGAAGCGTCCGTAGATCGGAATGCTGAGGGAGAGCTGGACGTATTCGCCCGCATTTCGCTTCAGCTGCTCGAAGTACGGAGTCGGCACATAGGATTTGTCGCCCGGATAGGTGTAATAGCTTGAAGACCAGCCGCCGTAGAGCGCGAGCGACGGCAGGAACCTCCATTTCGCGGTCTGCAGCTCGAGACGCGCATTGTCGCGGGTGCCGCGCGAGATAGAGACCTTCGGCAGGAACGCCTCGGCATTCGCGGAGATCTCTTCGAGCGCGAGCGGCTTGCTCTCCGGCGCGAGTTTTTCGATGTCAGTGTCGAGGACGAGTTCCTCGTCCAATGGCCAGAGCATCACGTCCTTAAGTGTGATTATGGCGTTCTG
Organism: Bacteroidia bacterium; assembly: GCA_030529945.1. Taxonomy (GTDB): domain Bacteria; phylum Bacteroidota; class Bacteroidia; order Bacteroidales; family UBA932; genus Cryptobacteroides. The sequence continues at coordinate 1,279 of JAUMVX010000083.1, forward strand.
CAGGCTGTTCTGCGCACTTACGAGTTCATACTCCCTGTCGGAGAGGTCCGCCTGCATCTGCACCACATCGGCGTGGCCCTTCGAGCCAAGTTCTTCCTGACGGGTGGCGAGGATGAGCGCGCTCCGGGCGTTGTCGGTCTGCTCGGAGATTATCTGCACGAGGGAGGTGTAGTAGATTACGTTGAAGAATGCTTCCATCGTCGCGAGACAGACCTTGTCCTCTTCCTGGATTTCGGTGCTCAGGCCCATAGACACGGAGGTCTGAGCTATGCGGAGGTTGTTAATTGCGCTGAAGCCGTCGAAGAGCGTGATGCCGGAGCTGACGGAGAGGCCGTTGTTGAACGATGAAGTGTTCACGTAGGTGTTCGTTTCCGGGTCTATGTTTCGTCCGAAGTAGGAGTAGGCGTAGGTGCTGCCGCTCAGGGACGGAGTGAAGGCGCGGAGTATGGCTTCGCGGCGGTCCACTCGCGCGTCGGCGGTTTCGGTCTGCCTGATCTGTATGTCGGCGGAGTGTTCCAATGCGTAGAGCATACAGTCGCGAAGGGTCATTTTTCCGCTGGCGGTCTGCGTGCTGCCGTCAGTCCGGAGCTGCTGCGCGGCAGGCTGTGCACTGTCGGCGGTCTGTGTGTTTCCCTCCTCGCCGGTCTGCGCGATGGCACCGACCGGGAACGCGAGAAGCATAAATATAAGAGTTAGCTTTTTCATCTTTTTTCCACTTACGCCCTTTTCACTCACGATTCCCGTGCCAAAAGAGCTATCTTATTGGCTTTGTGTCGGTTATGTCTTTACCGCATATTTAAAAAGTGTAAAGAATTTTTACACCCTTTACACTTTTTCTTTACAACTGTCAGAGAACAGCCGGCTCGGAAGCTCACTCCGCAAGCTGAGAACACAAAAGATGTCAGCGGGTAGCGCAAGCCCCCGGACGCTATCTGTCTTTCCAGATGGATGATACGAGACTTCTGGCAGGGACTCTGACCGTGGCGGTGTAGTTCGCGGCGGCGAAGACTATGGTCTGCGCATCGGTGGACTTGTTGCAGACGAGCGTTCCGATGGTGCCGTCGGGGTTCCGGAACATCTGAAGCTCCACTCCGGACGGGGCCTTGTAGTTCGAGACGCTCATCGCCCGAGCTCCCGGACGGACTACCGCGCTTGCGTGCGCGACATTGTACCAGTGGGTGTTCCGGGTGACGGTGCGATAGTCAGAGGACTGGATGGTCACTCCTCCCCAGCAAGTCGAGCAGGCTCCGCCGTGAGGGCTGTGAGGAGAATTCTTCTCATCGAGCATCAGATTCCACAGCGTCACTCCCCTGCCTCCGCGCGAAAGAGTTCCGAGGAATATGGACGAAAAGTCGTTCAGCAGACAGGAGGCGAACTCGTAGTTCCAGGTTCCGATGGAAGCCTCGGTGAAATAGATGTCCTTGTCCGGGGCGGCGGAGCGGATATTGTCCAGTTCGGAAACGCTGCCCCCGTAGTTATGCCAGGCGGAACCCGCCGCCCACTGCGAAGCTTCGGCATCCTCGTAGATTTTCAGAGGATAACCCTTCTGGTCCGTCTTGCCGTCGTAGTTGTAGTTATGGTCGAAGAGCAGAATCTTCACATCCGAAAGGCCGGCCTCCTTCATCGCCGGACCGAGAACCTTTATGAAATCCCTCTGGTCCTGCCAGGGCATATACATAGACATAGAATTCCCGTGGTTCAGCGGCTCGTTCTGCATAGTGATGGCGTGGATGTCGAAGCCTTCGGCACGCATCGCCTGTATCCACTTCACGAAATAGGCCGCGTAGTCTCCGTAGCGGGACGGCTTCAGACGGCCGCTCGTCCAGGAGTCGTAGCTTGTCTCCAGCACCGCGCTGTCGAAGAGAGCATAGCCGTACTTGCCCCCCTTCATCCATTTCGGACAGGACCAGGGCGAGCCTATTATCTTCACGTCCGGATTTATGGCGTATATCTCTTTCAATATGGGAAAGAGGTAGGTCTTGTCTTCGTTCGGAACGGCGAAATTCTCCAGCCCCTCGGTATCGCACCAGGTGTATTCATCCTTCAGACAGAAGTCGGAAGCGCCGATGCTGACGCGGATAAGGCTCGAACCCACGCCCTCCGTAGGGGAGAAAAGACTCTTCAGAAATTTGGTGCGGTCTTCCGCGGGCATTCTGAGGAGGTTATAGCAGGACGCGGTAGTTATCGCCAGTCCGAATCCGTCCACCTCGGGCGCTGTAGGGTTTTCGGTGAAGACCACCCGGTTCGCACTCGTATTCCCGCCCTCGGTGAAGTAGGATGAGCGCTGAGAGAAGAGCTGCGTGGCGTCAGCCGTAGTGACGTAAGTGGTGATGTCATACTCGTTTTCTACAGGTGTTTCGTTCGGCTTGCCGTGTCCGCAGGCAAACAGCGAAGCGCAAATCGCGCCCGCGATCAGAAGATGGATTTTCATATTGGTCATCAGTGAGTATCGTGATTACTCATTCATCATCACATTATGAAAGGCCGGCATAGAACCGGCCTTCCGTCTGTGCCCAAAGCCGGGCTCGAACCGGCACGTCTTTAAGGGACATTGGATTTTGAGTCCAACGCGTCTACCAATTCCGCCATTCGGGC
>JAUMVX010000038.1 GCA_030529945.1 Bacteroidia bacterium
AGAACATCCTGCGCAACACTATGATCTCTATGGAGCAGCAGAAGCTCAGCGTGGAGCAGGAAAAGCTTCAGCTCCAGATGGAAGTCCGCCGTTACAGACGGGCCTTCGAGCAGCAGAAGACGCTCTATGAAGAGAAGCTCATCGCTAAGGAAGACTACCTCAAGGCCGAGGAGGACTATCAGCTCTCCCGGGACAAACTCGCCCTCGTACTGAACCGCGCCCGTCAGGACAGCCTCTACCGCAGCGTGGAGATTACCCAGATGCAGGAGAGCCTGGACAATATGCGGCAGAATATGATGATGATTCGCCGTCGCAAGGACAATCTGTCCGTGAAGGCCCCCATCGACGGGGAGCTGGGTCTTCTGGACGTGGAGCTCGGGCAGGCCGTCACGGCAGGCTCCAAGATAGGGCAGATAAACAATCTGGACTCCTATAAAATCGAGGCCCAGATAGACGAACACTACATAGACCGCGTCAGCGCGGGACTTCAGGCCACATTCGAGAGGCAGAACGAAAAATATGCGGCATCCATCCGCAAGGTCTATCCCGAAGTGCGCGAGGGCAAGTTCAAGGCCGACTTCAGGTTCGAAGGCGTGCAGCCGGAGAACATCCGCACGGGCCAGACCTACTATCTGAACCTGCAGCTGGGCCAGAGCGCGGAAGCGGTCATAATCCCTCGCGGCTCGTTCTATCAGGAGACCGGAGGAAAGTGGATTTATGTCCTCTCTTCCGACGGAAGCAAGGCTGTGAAGAGGCCTATCCGCATCGGACGTCAGAATCCTCAGTATTACGAAGTCCAGGAAGGGCTTCAGGCCGGCGAGAAGGTCATCATATCCGGCTATGACAGCTTCGGGGCGAAAGATGAACTGATCATAAAATAAACGGTTATGGGCTACATCTTTCATAATTTCCTGAACACTCTGAAGCGTTACAAGGCTTCCAGTGTCCTGAATGTGCTCGGTATGGCGGTGGCTTTCGCGTCATTCTATTTGATAATGACCCAGATAAGCTATGATTTCAGGTATAACAAGGCCATTCCGGATTCGGAGAGAATCTATGTTCTCACCACCCCGTCCGAATACGACCCTGGCAAGTACGACTCGTTTATGTGCCGTCCGCTGGGAGAAAGTTTAGTGACGGATATTGCTTCCGTGGAGAAGGGAGGGCTGGTCTGTATGTATGACTTCGACCAGTCACGCTATATCAAGGACGGAAACGGCGCATACGTAAGGATTCCCTCCGTCAGGGAGAACCGCGTCTCCCCCGAGGGCATCGGGACTTTCGGGATAGAGATTCTCTCGGGGTCTATGGACGATCTGACGGGTTCCGACAAGGCGTTCATCTCGGAGTCCTTCGCCCGCAAATACTCTCTGGAAATCGGGGATATGCTTTTCTGGAATCCCGATTCGCAGTCCGGATTCGAGACCGTGGTCGGAATCTACAGAGACTTTCCCGAGGCGACGGATCTGGAAGAAGCTGACGTACTCACCGGCATCGGAAACGAAAGCATCGACAGCTACTCGGAGTGGTCTTATGTATATTTCGTGAAGCTGCGCAAGGGAACGGACCCCACGCAGTTCGAGCAGGACGCCGTGCCTTCCCTGAAGAAAGTGCTTCTGGACATCGGCCACGAGGAAAACTCGGAAGATATGGAAGAAGCGCTCTCTCAGCTGAAGGTGCACATAGTGCCGTTCGAAGACCTCTACTACACGAAGGAGCTCCGCAACAGCGTGGGCCGCAGCGGGAACCTGTCATCCGATATCGCGATGTTCTCCGTAGCCATACTGATAATACTTATCGCGGTCATAAATTTCATCAATTTCTTCTTCGCGATGGTTCCCGTCCGTCTGAAGTCCGTGAACACCTATAAGATTTTCGGGGTCTCCAGAGCATCGCTGGTGTGGAATTTCGTGTCGGAGGCCATCGGTCTGACGGTCCTCGCGCTGCTGCTTGCCTCTGTGCTCGTATGGGCGTTTCTCATCTCTCCGTCCTCATCCATCCTTTCGTCCTCGGCTTTGCCGGCGAAGAATGTCGGCATACTGCTGATGACGGCGGGCATAGCATTGGCGGCATCGGCCGCCGGAAGCGTCTATCCGGCATTCTATATCACCTCGTTCCAGCCGGCTCTGGCTCTCAAGGGTTCTTTCGGCTCTTCCCGCTCCGGCAGGCGTCTCCGTATGCTTCTGGTGGGCGTGCAGTTCGTGATTTCCACCGCTCTGATAATCTGCGCGATGTTCATCAGCGCCCAGCAGCGGTACGTGATGAATTACGATATGGGCTTCGACAAGGCTCAGCTCTACTGCGCGGAAATCCCCCGGAAGCTCGCCTGGAACAAGGGGCCGAACGAGTCTTTCGAAAGCAGGCTTAAGAGCAGCCCTCTCGTGAAGGACATAGCCTGGGCGGACGGACAGCTGGTACACGCCTCCCGTATGGGCTGGGGCCGGACATACGATGGTCGGGACGTACATTTCCAGTGCTATCCGGTTTCTTATAACTTCCTGAGTTTTATGGGTATAGATGTCGTGGAGGGCAGGGACTTCGTCCTGTCGGACGAGCTATCGGAGAACGGCGTGATGATTTTCAACCGCGAGGCGCAGAAGCAGTTCGACATAGACATCGAGAAGCCGGGCCCGGGACACAAGGGAACCAATGCGGTGGTGGCCGGAATCTGCGAGGACTTCCACTACAAGCCTCTCCAGTACGGCAACGCTCCTTTCGCCTTCTATGTCTTCGGCAAAGACAGCTGGCGCTCCGCCCTGACGAGAATGTATCTGAGGGCTGCGGAAGGGGCTGATCCGAAGCAGGTCATCTCGCTCGTGCGCGATACCGTGCTGGAGATGTCGCCGTCCACAGACCCGGAGACCGTAAACGTGGAACTTTTCGACAAGGAGCTCGGCCGTCAGTATGCGAAGGAGCAGCGGCTCGGAAACCTCATCACCCTGCTCACGCTCATAGCCATCATCATCTCGCTGATGGGAGTGTTCGGGCTCGTGCTCTTCGAGACACAGCACCGCTCGAAGGAGATCGCGGTGCGAAGAGTCCACGGCGCGGAGATTTCCGACATCCTCAAGATGCTGAACTCCCGCTTCATAGCGATAGTCTTCGTGTGCTTCGCCGTGGCGGCTCCGCTCAGCTACGTGGTCATCTCGCGCTATTTCAGTACCTTCGCGTACCACGCTCCGCTCTACTGGTGGGTGTTCCTCGCGGCGCTGCTCGCGGTGCTCTGCCTGACCGTGGGCATCGTCACCCTGCGCAGCTGGAGCGCGGCCACGGCCAATCCTGTAGAAAAGCTTAAAACAGAATAATACCATCATTGACAGCGACGGCGGAGGGGCTTCATTCCGCCCCCCCCCGCTGCCGGAAACAGAACAGAACAATGACATTCGGACATTACTTTACGACAGCTGTCAGAACACTCACCGCCAAAGGCCGCAGGAACGGACTGAAGATATTGACCCTCGCGGTCGGGCTTTCAGTCGCTCTGGTGCTTGCGACCAAGGTCTGCTATGAACAGACCTATGACTCCTATCTTCCCGGGATAGACAGGATTTACTATGTGAGCCAGTCCATAGAGCTGGGAGGCGAGTTTAACCTCTATCCCCAGACTGCCGGCGGCGTGGCTCCGATTATGAAGGAGCATTTCCCTCAGGTGGAAAGCGCGACGCGCTTCACCTATGTGGCCACTGACTGCGACCTCGTTCTGCGGGACGATGACCGCAGGCGCGTCGGAGCTTCTTCGGCGTTTCTGGCGGATTCCTGCTTTTTCAAGGTATTCGAGCGGGAGATTCTTGCCGGCGACGGCGTCACGGCTCTCTCCGTGGACGGGCAGATAGCCATAAGCAGCGCTCTCGCCGCTAAAATCTGCACATCAAAGGCTTCTGACGCCCGTGTGGCCGCCGCTTCCGCTCTGGGCCGGACGGTCACCATACCTTCGATAAACCCGTCTCTGGAACTGACCGTGGGTGCCGTTTATGAGGAGTTTCCGGCTAATTCCTCCTACCGCCCGGACGTGCTCATCGCGCTGCCTACCATAGGCAAGATAACCTACGACGGGAGCACGAATCTGATAGGAAACGACCGGTACAAGACATTCCTGCGTCTGGGCAATGGAGCCACGCCCGAGCTGATACACGCCGGGATGCCGGATTTTCTCCGGAAATACTTCCCTCTGGAGGAGCTGAAAGATGCCGGCTACACTTATACCCTGATTCTCAAGCCGTTCTCGGGCTATCACCTCGAAGATGACGCTGCGCGGGGAGCGAACCTGATATTGGCCCTTGTGGCCTTCGCCCTGCTGCTGACTTCTGTGCTGAACTATCTGCTCATCGTGATTTCCACTTCGGTGAACCGCTCGCGCGAGATGGCTCTGCGCAAGTGCCTCGGCAGCTCGAGTGCGGATATGCTGAAGATGATGGCGGCCGAATCGCTTGTGCACGGGCTTCTGGCAGCTGCACTCGCCCTTGCGATCATTTTCGCCTGCGGCTCTATGGTGGAGAATATGACGGGTGTGGCTCCGTCCGCCCTCTTCTCCGGAAGGCCTCTGCTGCTTGCCCTGGGCATTCTTCTGCTCGTGCTGGTGCTGAACAGCGTAGTTCCGGCCCGCGTTTTCGGGAGGATTCCCATCGCCGCGGCATTCCGCAACTTCCGCGAGAGCCGCCGCGTCTGGAAACTGGCGCTTCTGGCGGTCGAATTCACGGCCACGGCCTTCCTTACGATAACCGTCATCGTGATAAACAGACAGTACCGGCTCATTTCCACCTCGTCGCTCGGCTTCGAGACCGAAAATATCGCGCAGCTGAATATGGGCGAGCTTACTTCCGCCCAGAAGAAACTCCTGCGCGAGAGACTCCCGTCCCTGACCTGCATAAAGAGCGTAAGCCTTGCCAATGCAAGTCCGTTCTACAGGCAGTCGGGAGACAATGTCTCGCTTCCGGGAGAGGACAGGGAGCTTTTCAATTTCCGTGACTTCTACGAGGTGGACGGGAATTATTTCGAGACTCTCGGCGTGGAGATAGTCGAGGGCCGAAACTTCGATACATCCCTTCCTGTCGATTACGAAGTCATAGTGGACCGCAGTTTCGCCGAGAGGATGAAGAATCTGACCGGCTGGGATGACATCATCGGCAAGGAGATACAGGTTACGGGACACAGCAGGCAGACTATGACAGTCTGCGGCGTGGTGGACGGGATACGCACACAGGGCTTCGAGACTTCAGACGGCCGCCTCAGCAGACCTCTGGCCATTTTCTACGCGAATCCGGATGGCGATGCCCGTATGTTCAACTACGCGTTCATCCGCTATCATTCGATGAACGAGGAGGCGATTGCCGACACCTGGGCCCTCGTTTCCGAGCTGCTGCCCGAACAGAAAGTCACTCTCACTCCTTTCAGCACCCTCGCTTCGGACAATTTCTCCTCCACCCGCCGCACGCGCAACTCCATCCTGCTCGGGTGCATAGTGACTCTGTTCATAGCGCTGATAGGACTTACGGGATACACCATCGATGAAGTGAAGCGCAGAAGCAAGGAGATTGCCGTGCGCAGAGTGAACGGGGCGCAGTTCTCTCAGATCCGTGAGATGTTCCTCAAATCCCTGATGTACATCGCTCTGCCGTCCGCAGCAGCGGGCTGCGTCCTCGCGGGCGTCGTGGCCGTCAGATGGCTCCGCCAATTCAGCCTTCAGGCTCCGCTCAGCTGGTGGGTGTTCCTTCTTCCGACCCTGGCGGTGCTTGCGGCAGTCGCTCTGGTGTCCGATGCGTATGTAAGAAAAGTGGCGGGGGAGAATCCCGCCGAAAGCATAAAGACAGAATAAATATAAAATACCTTCATTATGATCAAGATTCAAAACATCTGCAAGGTGTTCCGCACCGATGAAATCGAGACTACAGCTCTCGACAATGTGAATTTCGAAATCAAGGACGGAGAGTTCGTCGCCATTATGGGTCCTTCGGGCTGCGGCAAGTCCACGCTCCTGAACATCCTCGGTCTTCTCGACAATCCTACTTCCGGCAGCTATGAGCTTCTGGGTCAGGAGGTCGCGCAGCTGAAGGAGAAAGACCGCACCAAGTTCCGCAAGGGAAATATCGGCTTCGTGTTCCAGAGCTTCAACCTCATCGACGAGCTGAATGTCTATGAGAACATCGAGCTTCCGCTCCGCTATATGAACTTTTCCGCAACCGAGCGCCGCGAGAAGGTGGAGGCCGTGATGAAGAGGATGAGCATCTCCCACAGGGCCAAGCACTTCCCTCAGCAGCTCTCGGGTGGTCAGCAGCAGAGAGTGGCCATCGCCCGCGCCGTAGTGGCGGGTCCGAAGCTGATTCTCGCCGATGAGCCTACCGGAAACCTCGATTCGAAGAACGGCAAGGAGGTTATGGAGATGCTTACCGAACTGAACCGTGAGGGGACTACCATCGTTATGGTGACCCACTCCCAGAAGGACGCGACCTACGCTCAGCGCACCATCGCCCTCTTCGACGGACAGATCGTCAGCGACGTGAAGAACGAGCTGTAGGCTCTGCCGGCAGTTCCGAAGGAGCGGAATGCTCCCTTCCCGCGTACGGGGATTGCGGGGTCGCCCCGAAAAAACTCCCGTAAACTTTTTCATAAGCAGGAGGCCGGCGTGATGCCGGCCTTTTTTCGCGCTTTCGGGAAGCCTCCGTCGTCATGCCCGACCTGCTTCGTCGTCATGCCCGACCTGCTCTGCCGTCATGCCCGACGTGCTCGGGCATCTCGTGCCGCGGAGGGATTGCCGGTCGGTGCCGGCAATGACGATGTCGTCATGCCCGACGTGTTCGGGCATCTCGTGCCGCGGAGGGATTGCCGGTCGGTGCCGGCAATGAAGAAGAAAAGCGATGCTGGTGTCCGGATTGTCATCGTGGAGTAGAGGAATAGGAAGTCGGACTATATAGGTCAAGTTACGCTGCATCGGGCCGTTCCGGGGATTGTTCTCCTGCCGTTCGCGGATCGGTTTCGGGCTGCCGCCAAAAAACTGACGATGAGTTGAAATGCTGCAGAGGGGCAGAGGGCATCGCACGGATATAACAGGCAATCAAACGATAGTGGTCGGAATCTCGTTTTTTTTAGGACATTCCGACCCATTTCGTTTGGCTTGTTTAATAGTTTGGACTGGGATGTATCTATCAGATTCATTGGAATATATCTATTGAGTACAAATTCCGTTTATGCCGATAGTGGTCGGAATCTCGTTTTTTTTAGGACATTCCGACCCGTATCGCTTGATTTGCTGAAATGTTTTGCTACATTTGCACATCAGATTATCGGAAAATATGGCTGTCATTATCGGAAGAAAACAGGAACAGAAGGAACTGCGCAGACTTTACGCTTCTGACGAGGCTGAAATGGTTGTGGTGTATGGCCGACGCCGCGTCGGAAAGACCTATCTCGTCAATCAGACCTTCGGAGAGGGTAGCTTCACATTCAAGGTCACGGGGCTGCACCAGAAGAATATCTCGGTCCAGCTTGAAAATTTCGATCAGGCATTGCGTGAGTATTCCGGAGATTCTGCTCTCCCTCACTCAAAGAATTGGATGGAAGCCTTCACTTCACTGAAGCAGTATCTCGGCAAAACCGAACAGGAAGGCAAGCGCCTGCTCTTCTTTGACGAATTGCCGTGGATGGACACAAAGGGCAGTAATTTTCTTACCGCGCTCGAATGGTTCTGGAATGGCTGGGGGTGCGCTCAGGATAACATTATGCTCATAATCTGCGGTAGTGCGACAAACTGGATTATCAATAAGCTGTTCAAACATAAGGGCGGGTTGTATAATCGTGCCGGAAGCAAAATGTTCTTGAATCCGTTCACCTTGTCAGAAACTGAGCAATATCTGAGAAAACAAGGCTTCGAACTGGAACATTATGACATAGCCCAGATATATATGATAATGGGCGGCATTCCATATTATCTGAAGCAGCTGGAACCGGACAGGACTCTTTCCGACAATATTGACAACTGCTTCTTCAGAAAAAATGGTAAACTGTGGGATGAATTTGACAATCTGTACGAAACATTGTTTTCCAATGCCGAAATCTACACAAAAATCGTCGAGGCGCTTGCGGGCAAGCAGGTCGGCTTGACCAGAGACGAAATTATCAGCGTGGCGAAACTGCCGGACAACGGGAAACTGACAACCGCATTGGGGAATCTTGAAAAATGTGGCTTCATCAGAGCGTATCATTATTATGGAAGAGCCGCAAAAACCAGGACTTTCCAGCTTTCAGACTTTTACACCCTGTTTTATTACAGATTTATCAAGGACAACTATGCGGACGATGAGCATTTCTGGACTCATATGATAGACAATCCCCGTAAGGTTCAGTGGCTCGGTTACAGTTTTGAGCAGCTGATAAAGAACCATATCGAACAGGTAAAAAAAGCTTTGGGGATAGGTTCCGTTCTGTCGGAACAGTCAAGTTGGCATATTGAAAAGAGAAAACTTACTGACGAGCAGCTTCACGGGGCACAGATAGATCTTCTGATTGACCGTAGAGACCGGTTCATCAACATCTGTGAATCAAAGTTCTACGGCGGCGAGTTCACCATACAGAAAGATTACTCTATGAACCTGCGGAATAAGGTTGAGGCATTCCGCAGTGCCACAGGCACAAAGAAGACTCTGGTCCCTACGATGATAACCTCATTCGGCGTGAAACGGAATATGTACAGCAGTTACATTCAGCAGCAGGTTATACTTGACGATCTGTTCGAATAGAACACCTTAGGCACGCATTCCTTCCTTGTGCAGTTAACGATGCGTCCGCCGTCCACAGCAGGCTCCCAGTTCGCGAGCTATCATAAATCATAATTTTATGCAAATTTAAAATTTGATTTTATGATTTGCAAGACAATCCTTCGCTACGCTTTATGCCGGCTACTGAGTGTCCCTCCCGCCGACCGCGGCGAGTTTGACGGCGAGAAATCGTTTCAGAAAAGGGGTCAGAAAGTATGGGAAAGTGTAGAACTTTCCGTTCCATCCTATGTTCCTGTAACACAACTTGATTCCGTAATGGACATCGGGATAGGCTTTCCAGTCGATTAGATTGTTGAGCGAAGCTGTCGCCCCGTCGTTTGCCTTCACTTCCACCGGAACAAGCGAATCGCTGTCCCTGACGAAAAAGTCCATCTCCACAGACGGATTGTCGTGCCTGTAGAAATACAGCTGTTCATATCCTGACTTGATCAACATCTCGCCCACGACATTTTCGTAAATCGCGCCCTTGTATGTTCCGAAATTACGGTTTGCCCGAAGGTCTTCCTGCGCTTCCTCGTCCAATGATGCAATCAAAAGACCGGTGTCGTGGTAGTAGAGCTTGTAGTTGGATGCGTCATAATTTCCTTTCAGCGGAAGCTCAGCATTGCTCAGGCAATATGCCGCATTGATGACACCGGCTTCCTTCAGCCATTCCACGCTCCCGATGTAGTCCCGGCTCCGTGCGTTTCGTGCCACCTTCGTGATCTGGAACTTTTTGTTGTCCTTCGCCAGAAATGTGGAAATGTGGCTATATACAGCCAGAATCTTAGCCTTGTCCGTCTCCTTTGCGTATTTCGTGATGTCTTCCGCGTAGTCCCTGAGGAGCTGCCGCTGAAGCCCCAAAGTCCCGCTGAAATGTCCGCTGTCTATGTACATTTTGACAACTTCCGGCATTCCCCCGATCGTCATATAATCCCGGAAGACGCCGAACATCGTGTCGAGCTCCAGCTTGGTGAACGGCTTGAGAGTAATCATGTTCGAGTACAAACTGCCTACCTGCTCCTTTGAATACCCCTTTGCCCAAAGAAATTCCTCAAAATCCATCGAGTGCATATCGTAGTCATCCTTGAAACCGACGGCGTTGGATTCGATTTCCTCGTAGTAGATGCCCATAAGCGACCCTGAGCAGATGACGTCATATTTTCTGTCCAGACAGAATGACTTGAGTGATGTGGCGCAGTCGGGGCATTTTTGAAGTTCATCAAAGAAAATCAGTGTCTTGTAGGGAATGAACTTCCAGGAAGGTTCGAGAAGGGATATGTTCCTGACAATTGTGCCGACATCGTAGCCGTCATTGAAGATGGCTCGGAATTTTTTCTGCAGCACGAAGTTGATCTCTATTACGGACTCATAATTGCCCACTCCGAAGGCTCGTATGGACAGGGTTTTCCCAATCTGTCTCGCCCCTTTGACAATAAGGGGTTTCCTTTCCGGATTTTCCTTCCATGACCTAAGGAAGCTATCTATTTTTCTCTCAAGCAGTTTCATTCGCCACTTCACATTTTCCGGCACAAAAATAACCAAATTTTCACATTTTTCGACGCTTTTTGGCTGAGTTTTTCACATTTTTTCACCTCTCCGTTTACGCCCGGTCCATCACATCTCGAGCGACTCTTCCTATTCTCTCAATCTGCGGCAAGGGATGCAAGCAGCGAGATGGACTGGTATAACAAGCTAAAGGAGAAGGCTCTTCATTGGTTGGAATAGCTATACCCCGTTAACGGTAGCGGCTGCGGAAAGTGTCTCGGGATGTACAGCGGGTAGCTTATCATAAAAGATTCCGTCCGGAATCTGTCCCCTTCTGCCAGTTTAGAGTTCTCCGACCTGATGACGGTGTAACTGCTGTCTCCATCATACCCGACCTGTAATGCCGTCATGCCCGACCTGCTCGGGCATCTCGTGTCTCGGAGGGATTGCCGGTCGGTGCCGGCAATGACGAAAAAAGCGGTGCCGGCAATGACGATGTCGTCATGCCCGACCTGCTCGGGCATCTCGGGCCGGCAACGAAAAGCCCCCCCTACAGGTCTGCCGTGAATATGGCCCCGAAGTAGTTCCGGGACGGGAGGGCACCCTGGAGGCTGCTGAACGGAGCCCAGAGCGAGCCACCGTTATAGGACCAGGTCACGCCGACGCGGCAGTCGAAAGGCACCCAGAGTATATTTCCGAGCCGCACGGCGATGTCCGCTCCGGCACTGTAAAAAGTCCCTCTCGCAGGCACATCCCCCGCATACTTCCTTCCGTAGAGCCCCAGATCCGCGTGCAGCGCGAAGTCCAGACTCTTGACATAGGCGAAAGGCCCGAACCCGGACCAGTCCAGAGGCATACTGCCCAGAGCGTAATCCAGAGTGAATTTCGTCTGGCTGTCGTAGCGGTTCACCAGATACTGCTGCGCCTGCGAATCCGCAAAGCCCCTCGGAGTGCTCACCAGATAAGATTCTTTCGCCGCTATCCCGTCCCCCGTCTGCAACTGCGTCAGAGCGGTAATCTTCGCTCCCTGCCGCCTCAGAACCCCCGGCACGTAACCATAAACATAGGTGAATGCCGTCGGCGAGAAAAGATCCGTCATCCCCGGACGGAAGGCAAGACCGCCCTCGATGCCTATGCCCAGCCTCGGATAGATGCTCCCCGGCGCTGTAGGCCTCATCGTGTAGCCGCGAAGACTCGTGACCGCACGGCCCACGAACACCTTGGAACCGGCATCCACCCCCTCCAGCTGCGTGAGAAAGCCTTCGACATTATTCCCCCACACCCGGATTCTCCTCAGATGCAGCAGCGACTTGTCGAGAACATCGTTCGTCATACTGACGCTGAACTGAGGAATGACTCCCCGATACCAGCCGCCGCCCGAGAAATCCAGAGGCACATAGACCTTGACCTGTCCGCTCAGCGAAGGAGACGAAAGCTTCCGCCAGCCCAGCGAGGAACCCGCCCCCTCGAAGCTCCTGCGCGTGTAGTGCCGCGCCGCGCGGTCATTGAAGTCCACGGAAGCCTCGATGACCGGGTAAAGCCCCGAATAAGTCACATTCGCGTGCAGAGTGTGCCGCAGCTCATTTTCCTCGTCCCAATTCAGACTGTAGCCGGCAAGCCCCTGCACCGTCCCGAGAAGATTCTGGAAAAGCACGCTCGCACCCGGCGAGATCGTTTCGTAAACCTCATCGTAGCTCGCTTCCATCACGCTGTCGTAGCTGAAGCCCAGCGGCAGCCAGGAGTGTATATGCAAGGCGTTGAGGAGCTTGCTGTATCGCTTGACTTGTCCGAAATCCATCACCGGCGCAGTGCCGACCGTCCCGTTTCCGGAAGCCTCGTCCCGCAAAGCCAGCATCCTCTCCTGCTCCGACAGTTTCTCCGACACGGGGTCCTGATGCCTCTCTCCCGTCCAGTCCTTCACGTCCACCGCATAGTCCCTTGCCGCCGTGTGGATCATCCGTCCCCGGGGTTCCGGGCGGGTGAAAGCCATCCGCACATCTGACATAAGCACGAAGTCGGCAGCTCCGTCCGGAGTGGAACTCAGACGCAGAATGCGCGGAGCGCCGTCACCTCCGAGACTAAGAGAGTAAAGCTCGTTCACGCCGCTCCGGTCGCAGACGAAAAGCAGCTCCGAGCCGTCCGGAGAGGTCTGCAGCTGTTTTATTTTCATCGGACTTGCGTCCAATATTTCTCTATATCCCTCCTCGACTCCATATATTCCGAAGCCCTCCGGGGTGATGGCGGAGGCGTAGAGCTTTCCGCCCATCCAGCCGCATTCCACGACCTGCATAGAGTCGGGGGCCGCATAGCGGCCAATCATTCTCCCGTCCCCGGCGGACAGCAGCACCGCCGCTGAGCCGCCCCGCAGCGGGTACTCCGTGACCGCGAGAGTCCCGCGCCCGTCCGGGGCCGGGTTATAATACCTCCCGCCGCGAGTCAGGCTATGCTTGGCCGTGCTGCCGACCTCCATATATCTTATCCGCGAAGTTTCCTTCATCCCCCAGCGTGCGTCGGGAATCGTTTCGCTCCACCACAGCCGCCCGCTCGAAGCATCGTAGCGGAGCGCGCTCGTTGTGGACGCGAATGCGCACACGACCCGCTCGCTGCCGTCAGAAGAGATGGCCACCAGCGTCGCCGGGTCGTTCATTCCGCTCTTTACCGCGTAGATGGTGTCTCCGGCGAGAGTGCTCCGGCTGTAGCTTACGTAGCGCTTCGGCCGGGAGGTAAGCGTGCTGTCTTCGATGAACGGGGCCCTTTCGGAGCGCTCCTGGGCCCAGATCTGCGCGTATCCCTCCGCCACTTCCGCCCAGGCATCGCGGAACCTCTTTCCGCTCACCTCCTTCACGGTTATCTGAAGGTTGAAAAGCGGCAGAGCGAACCTGCGGTCCGCCACCCTCGAATAGAACCTGTCCGTGAAATCGGGAGCGTCATAGAAATACCTCGTACCCGCGAGGGTCATATACCCCACCTTATAATAGTCGGGAGTGTAGCGGGTCATAGACCCGTATCTCCAGCGGTAGAAATTCCGGAAATCCCCGCTGCCGAAGCAGACTCTCATATACTCCAGAAAATCCGCTGTCCGGCCTCGCCCTGCTGAAGTCAGAGCGGTCTCCGCGACCACGGCGTCGCCCTCCAGGAATACCTGCCCGCCGTACAGCGCGGCTGACGCCCCCGTGCTGAGTTCTCCCGTCAGCCATCCTATCGGGCGGAAGATGCCCGTGCGTCCCAGCTGCATCTGCGCCACGTGACGGCCCTCGTGGATGGCGAGTTCAGTCTCGCTCGGAATCGCTCCCGGAGAGTAAGCGTCCGGCACGGTGTAAAGCTCCATCCGCCGGGGCAGCCAGGAGACCATACCGTTATTGTCTGCCTTGAAGGCCTGAAGTACCACCGGCATAGGCCGGCGGTATCTGCAGTTCGGCGTGAAACCGATGCTCCGCCCGATAGGCTCCCTCCACAGTTCGAGCTGCGTGGCGTAAACCTTTGCGAGCGAGTCAAGTCCCTCGGGGAAGATGAGCTTGAAATTATCCGTGCGCAGCTGCTGCCAGCGGACTCCGGCGGGATTCTCGCCGGAGGTGTATATCTGGGCGTCAAGGCTGAGCGACACTCCCGTCAGGAGAGCCGCAGCCGAAAGCATTATTTTTCCGAGTCTCATAACGCAAATTTAGGAACTCTTCGGCAATATTTTTATCTTCGCACTCTAAACCTGACATTTCAGCGCTGATACAAGAAAATGAAGACAGATAGAGCATTGTTACTCGCGGGAGTCCTCCTCCTGCTGCTCTGCGGCTGCGGCCCCCGCAGCTCGAAAAATGCCGCCTCCGGACGGGGCGGTTCGAACGCATCGAGTGAAGCCGCTTCCAGGACCCGGGGAACGCGCACATCGGATGAAGCGGTCCTCCGGACCCGCCCTTTCCCGACCCCGCAGCCCCCGTCCGTCTATGACGAGACGCAGGAGCGCGTCACCTGGCTCCAGATGCACTATTGGGACAGTTTTCTGTCCACCACGGAGCTGTGGCCGAGCGACTCCGCTATGGTGAACGGCGTTCCCGCGGACAAGTTCGAAGAGTCCTTCGCCACCTTCGTCTATCTCACCGAGATGACGGATATTCCGTCGGGCCGACAGGCCATAGACAGGCTCTTCACCCTCACCGAGGCCTACCAGAAGGCGGACAGCTCCTCCACGGTCTTCGCCAGGATGGCCGAGACGGCTGAGAAATACTACTATGAACCGAATTCTCCGTATCGGAACGAGGACCTGTACCTTGCCTACATTGAGCGGCTTGCCGCGTCTGACCTGACCCCCGCTCCGCGCAGGAAGGCACTGGGCTTCGACATCCGCCTCTGCTCGCTGAACCCCGTCGGCAGTCCTGCGGCGGATTTCCGCTTCACCGACATCCGCGGACGCACGCGCAGGCTCTACGACATCAAGGCTGACTACACCCTGCTCTTCTTCTCGAACCCGGGCTGCGAGGCCTGCAAGGAGATTATCGAGAATCTGAACGCTTCGGAGAATGTCGCCCGTCTGATAGCGGAAAAGAAACTCGCGGTCGTGAACGTCTATATCGATGAGAATCTGGACGAGTGGAAGTCCTACCAGGACTACTATCCCGACAGCTGGTATAACGGCTACGACCCGGATTTCGTCATACGCACCGACCTGCTCTACAGCGTCCGCGCCATCCCGTCCCTCTATGTGCTGGACTCCGGCAAGCGGGTCATAATGAAAGACGCCACGCCGGAAAATGTCTTCGCCTTCATTGATAATCTGGAATGATTCCCCCAAGTTATGATGAGAAAATAGTGGGGAAGATTTTTGAAGGATTTTTCGGGAATCACTATATTTGAGGAATCCGGCTCTGAGATGAGGGGCCGCACTAAACAGCATCCAAGTCAAGTCTCTATGAAAATAACACAGGAAATCTGGGGCAAGACCCCCGACGGCAGGCAGATAATCAAGTACACCGTCACCAACGCCAAGGGCGCAAGCGTCACTCTAAGCTCACTCGGAGCCTGCATAGTATCGGTCATAGTGCCCGACAGGGAAGGCGTTCTCGCGGACGTAGTCCTCGGCTACGATGACCCTCTCAGCTATCTGGGCGACGGCCCCTGCTTCGGTAAATGCCCGGGGCGTTACGCGAACCGCATCGCAGCCGGCCGCTTCTCCCTCGACGACAAGGAATACGGTCTCCCGATAAACAACGGCCCGAATCATCTTCACGGCGGCCCCGAGGGCTTCCAGAACCGGGTTTGGGAGAGCCGCATCAGCGGCGATGCCGTGGAGTTCCTCTACTATTCGGAGGACGGCGAGCAGGGCTATCCCGGCGCGCTCAAGGCAGTCGCCCGCTACGAGTGGAGCGAGGAGTGCGAGCTGCGTCTGAGCTTCACGGCCGAGTGCGACGCTCCGACCGTCGTGAACCTGACGAACCACGCCTACTTCAACCTCGACGGTGAGGGCAGCGGCTCCGTCCTCGACCATATCCTGAGGCTGAACGCTTCGGAGTACCTGCCGACCGATGACACTCTCATCCCGCTCGGAGACTCTGAACCCGTCGCCGGCACCCCGATGGACTTCGTCGCGGAAAAGCCGCTCGGGCGCGACATACAGGCGGACTTCCCGGCGCTGCGCTACGGCAAGGGCTACGACAACTGCTATGTCATCGACGGGGCCGAGTCCGGCCAATTGCAGACCGCGGCAGTGCTCCGCTCGTGCAAGAGCGGGCGCGTACTCGAAGTCACCACTACTCAGCCGGGCGTGCAGATTTACACCGGAAACTGGCTTGAGGGCTGCCCGCAGGGCAAGAACGCTCATACCTATCACGACTACGACGGCGTAGCCATAGAGTGCCAGCATTTCCCGGACTCTCCGAACCATCCGGACTATCCGTCCACCGTCCTGCGTCCGGGCGAGACCTTCGAGGAGGCCATCATCTTCGCTTTCAAGACTACGGAATAGGATTATGCAGCAGTATCTGGATCTTCTCAGGCACATCCGCCGGGACGGGGTCATCAAGACCGACCGCACCGGAGTCGGGACGCAGAGCGTCTTCGGCTATCAGATGCGATTCGACCTCTCGAAGGGTTTTCCGCTTCTCACCACTAAGAAAGTCCATCTCAAGTCCATCATCTACGAGCTTTTGTGGTTCATTTCGGGGGACACGAACATCAAGTTCCTCAAGGACCACGGAGTGAGCATCTGGGACGAGTGGGCGGACGGGAACGGAGACCTCGGACCCGTTTACGGCCACCAATGGCGGAATTGGCCGGCCCCGGACGGCCGCAGCATAGACCAGCTCGCGCAGGTAATCGACTTGATTCGGAATCACCCCGACTCGCGCCGGATGCTCGTCTGCGCGTGGAATCCGGGCGAGGTAGACCGGATGGCGCTTCCGCCGTGCCACTGCCTCTTCCAGTTTTACGTGGCAGGAGGCAAGCTCTCCTGCCAATTGTACCAGCGCAGCGCGGACACTTTCCTCGGGGTCCCGTTCAATATCGCCTCCTATGCTCTCCTGACGATGATGATTGCGCAGTGCTGCGGTCTGCAGCCGGGCGATTTCGTCCACACTACTGGCGATACGCACATCTATCTGAATCATTTCGAGCAGGTGGACCTTCAGCTCTCACGCGAGCCGCGCCCTCTGCCGAGGATGCTTCTGAACCCCGATGTGAAAAGCGTGTTCGACTTCAGATACGAGGACTTCACTCTCGAAGGCTATGACCCTTGGCCGGCCATAAAGGCTCCGGTCGCGGTCTGAGCGGCCCTCCCGAGACCTGTATAATAATATGAATGTTATGGAAAAATGTCTGATAGTGGCAGTCGGTCTGCATAATGAGATAGGAGTCCGCGGAGGACTGCCCTGGCATCTGAAGAGGGACCTTCAGTATTTCAAGGAAACCACAAGCGGCTATCCTGTCATTATGGGCCGCACCACCTATTTCTCCCTGCCGAAGCACCCGCTTCCGGGAAGGAAGAACATAGTGCTGAACGCAGGCGGAGACCCGATTCCCGAGGCCTGCTGCGTGATGAGCTTCGAGGAGGCTTACGCCGAGGCCGCCGCGACGGGGGCCGCCAAATGCTTCATTATGGGCGGGGCTTCGGTGTACAGGGCGGCGCTGAACGATATGGACACCCTCTACGTGACGCAGGTGGAGACCTCCGTCCCCGAGGCCGACGTGTTCTTTCCGAAGATAGACCCGCAGCTCTTTTACACCGAGAGCGTCTATGCGCTTCAGCACGATGACGCGAGCGGCCTGGACTTCAGGTTCACGGTGTACAGGAAGCGGTAGAGCCGGGGGGTGTCTCGCTTCGAAGCCTCGGCATCCGTGTCCCATTGGCGGTGAAACCGCTCTCTTTTTCAGGAATCACTAAAGCAGATTCATCAGGGCTGAGCGGTAGCTGTCTCCGATGGGGATGGTTTTCCCCGTGGTCATCAGGATCGTTCCGGAACTGACTTCGGCGACTTTGTCGAGATTTATGACGTAGGAGCGGTGGACACGGACGAAACGGGAGGCGGGGAGCTTTTCGAGGAGCTTGGAGAAGCTCATAAGCACTACTTTCGGCATCTGCTCGTCCGTGAGATAGATTTTAAGGTATTCGCTCATACCCTCCACATAGACGATATCGGAGATTTCGACCCGGATGGTTTTGTAGTCGGCCTTGAAGAAGACCGAGCCGCTTGCCGCCGCCCCGCCGCTTTCCGCAGCCTGGAGCAGTTCGAAACGCGCACGCAGCTTTTCGGCGGAAGCGATGAACTCGCTCAGAGTGTATGGTTTCAGAAGATAGTCTACTGCATCCACCTTGAAGCCTTCGACGGCAAATTCGGAATAGGCGGTCGTGAATACCGTCAGCGGAGGATGTCTCAGGCTCCTCACGAAGTCCATACCGGAGAAATCCGGCATATTGATGTCCAGGAACATCGCATCCACTTCTTTCTCTTCCAGGACCTTGCGGGCCTCCAGAGCGCTCGGGCACGCGGCCACCAGAGACAGGAACGGAACCTTTGCGATGTATTTCTCAAGCTGCCCCAGAGCGAGCGGCTCATCATCCACGGCGATAACTCTTAACATAGCGGATAGCATTTTTCAGACGATTATTGATGCCGGAGGCTCGCAAGGCAGGACCATAAGCACTTCGTACTCGTCCGCAGACTTGGCGATGTGCAGCACGAAATCCTCTCCGTAGAGCAGCGAGAGTCTCTTCCGGATATTGTCGAGACCGACTCCCCCGGCGGAGGGCTCCTCCTGTCCGGGCACGATGCTGTTCGCGCAGCGGAAAATCAGCCTGCCGCCCTCCAGAGCGATGGACAGCCGGATATGGCAGTCCGACTTATAGCTGACGCCGTGCTTGAAGGCGTTCTCGGTGATGGTGGTCATAATAAGCGGAGGGACTTTCGCACCGCCCTCATCTTCCGGGAATGAGCAGGAGATTCTCACCCTGTCCGTGAAGCGCAGGCGCATAAGATACAGGTAGTGCCGCAGGAAGTCCACCTCCTTAGCCAGGCTGACTGTCGGGCCGTTGCTGTCGTACAGGACGTGGCGCATCAGACGGGACAGTTCCACGATGCTGTCTTTTGCCTTTTCGGGCGCATCATCGACCAGAGCGTGGATGTTGTTCAGCGTGTTCATAAAGAAATGAGGGTTGATCTGATAGCGGAGGTATTCCAGCCTGTACTTCAGATTCTCCTTTTCCAGCTCTGCCAGACGCTTTTTCTCCAGCGAGTAGGTAGCATAGTATTTCGCTCCCAGATTTACTCCCAGCATCATAAGCGCTATGAGAATCTTGCTGATTTCCGCGCCTATGGGCTTCGCTCCGAGTTCCACCTGATGCCGCTCCCCGTGAGGTGGTTCGGGATGCTCTCCGGGGCCTCCCATTCCCGGAGGCCCTGTCAGCCTGTCCGCTTCTGAAGGCCTCTCCCGACCGTCTCCTTCCGCTTCGCCCATAGCCCTTTCCGGCGGCATCCCCCTCCCCTCATCGAAGCCGTGCGGCGGCATTGCCGTATGCTTCTGCAGTTCAGGCCCTCCGTCCGGCAACCCCGAGGTCCGGAACACGTAAAAACCGAATCCGCCCAGCAGCAACGCGGTACACAGAAGATACGGGACGACCCGCTTCGAGCGGACCAGCAGGGGAGCGACCAGCTGGTCGTGCAGGCAGTACAGCAGCAGAAAGGGAAGGGTCGGCAGCAGATACCTCTTCAGATAATATGACCGGAAGCCTATTTCAGACTCCCCGCCCGTCTCCCAGAGAGCCACGAGTGCCTCGACGATGAAAATTCCCGCCCAGACGGCGGCTGTCGCCGCCAATGATTTATAATCGAATCTGCCTTTCCTCATCCTGTAAGACCTGCAATATCCTGTAAAGCTGCCGTTCTTTTCAGCAGCGGTGTAAAAGTACTACATTGTTCCGGAACTGCGGCTTCCGTTCGCTGAAGAAATGCGCCCGTTCGCTGAAAATAGTTCCGCAAGGCACAATTGATGCCTTACCTTGCAGCCGGAAATCCACAAGTGATTCCCGAAAAAGACAGACTTGTTTAATTCATCATCACTGAACAGTTGCGATATGAAACGGTATTTTCCATTATTACTTATCCTCTTGGGTTCCTGCTCCGGGAATCTCATAGACTACATCGACGACCCTTCGGCCGACGACACATCTTCGGACAGCGAGGTCATCACGACGGACGGAACCATCAGCATCGTGTTCTCCGAAAGCGGAGCGGCCGTCAGCGGAGATGACTCCGGCATAGTGACGGTAAGCGGCAACGACGTGACGGTAAACAATGAATCCGAAGCCCTCATCACTTACCGGCTCAGCGGAACCGCTTCCGACGGCTTCTTTAAGCTGTACAGCTCCGTAAAGCAGGTGATAGAGCTGAATGGTCTCGATCTGACGAATCCGTCCGGAGCGGCCATAAACAACCAGAGCCATAAAAGGACGGATGTCACCTTGACAGGAAAGAATTATCTGCGCGATGGAGGCGTGAATTCGTCCGGAGACTATCCCGACCAGACTTCCGGAGAGGATATGAAAGCCGCTTTCTTCAGCGAGGGACAGCTCATCTTCAGCGGAGACGGAAGCCTTTCCGTCACGGCTACGGGCAAGTCCGGAATCACGAGTGACAATTATATAGTAGTCCAGGACGGGGTCACCATCAGCGTCAGCTCGACCGGCGGACACGGAATCAGAGGCGCCGAGAACGTGACCGTCAACTGCGGAACCGTCAGCGTGAGCACTTCCGCGACAGGAAAGAAAGGCATCTCCACGGACGGAGAGTTTTATCTCGGCGTCGGGGAGGTTACCGTCATCTCGACCAGCTCTGCCGGAACCGTGGACGGAGAACTGACCGGAGCGGCCGGAATCAAGGCTGACGAGTCTTTCGTAATCGACGGCGGCACTCTTACCGTGAGCGTCAGCGGAAAAGGCTGCAAGGGAATATCCGGCGACGTGGACGGCCATTTCAACGGCGGCACGGTGAAGGTAACGGCTTCCGGAGCGAATTACGGAAACTCCTCATCTTCGCAGAACCCCTGGGGCGGAGGAGGGTCAAGCTCTTCCGATTCGAAATCCTCGAAAGGCATCAAGTTCGACGGCGATCTGTACTTCGACGGGGCTGACGTGGAAGTAAGCAGCGCCTCCCACGAAGGCATCGAGGCCAAGGGGACCATCACCATTACTGCGGGAAGCGTCAGCGCCACCGCAAGCGATGACGCTGTCAATTCCGGAGAGGATATGACGATCACCGGTGGGCAGGTCTATGCGTTCTCCAGCGGAAACGACGGACTGGACGCGAACGGAGACCTATACGTGAAGGGCGGCTTCATCTACGCCGTAGGCTGCGGCTCCCCGGAGGTCGCGCTCGACGCGAACACGGAGGAAAGGCATCAGCTCTACATCAGCGGCGGCACCCTGCTGGCATTCGGCGGGGTCGAGTCCGGGGCGAGCATCTCGCAGCCTGTCCTCAATGTGAGCAGCTGGACATCGAACACGGCCTATTCCCTCTATGACGGCAGTACTCTTCTTATGGAATTCACATCCCCGTCGAAGGGAGGCAGCGGCATAGTGATTTCGCATCCCGATCTGGTCAGCGGCAGCAGTTATACGCTGAAGACTTCCTCCGGAAGCACTACCATTACGGCATCGATGAGTGCGCAGAGCGGCGGTGACGGCGGCGGTAACCCGGGTGGCGGCGGTGGCGGCAATCCGGGAGGAAATCCCGGCGGCGGCCCGGGAGGCAGGTAATCATAAAAACCTGTAAACCAGCTTTTAAGAATCACTTCCCGCAAAAACAGAAAAGAATGAAAACCAAGATATTGCTAATCGTCCTGCTGTCCTTCTGCGCCGTATCCGCATCGGCGCAGGTAAAGGCGGACAAGCGCAACCTGACGCTCAAGGAGTGGAATGTCGATGCCGGCACGAATCAGAAAGTGCTCGACCATCAGACCATCTACAACTCCAAGGGGAAAAAGGTCGAGGAGGCGGAATACGACCGCAAGGGCCTGAAATGGCGCAAGAAGTACGAATATTCTCCGGACGGCACACTCCTGCGTGTGCTGGTCTATGACTCCTCGAACAGGCTCGACAATGTCCGCAAGTTCGAATACAACGAGCTCGGACACAAAAAGACGGAATACATCTATGATTCGAAGGGAAAACTCAAACGCTGCAAGCTGTATGAGTACTCTTACGCAGCCTCGGGTGATTGACGAAGCCCTTCTGGGACGCTTCGCAGCAATCACGCTGGAGCGGATGGACTCCATCCGTCTGATGAACCGCATCGACACGAAGTTCGTCACGGATACTCTGACGCTCGAAGATATACTTTCGGACGCGCTGCAAGCCGGCTACCTCGTCTTCGAGACCGCCGGAGGGCGC
Source organism: Bacteroidia bacterium (assembly GCA_030529945.1). Taxonomy (GTDB): domain Bacteria; phylum Bacteroidota; class Bacteroidia; order Bacteroidales; family UBA932; genus Cryptobacteroides. Next base: position 22,102 of record JAUMVX010000038.1, read on the forward strand.
GTCCAGTCCTACGACAGCATCTATTTCGACACCCCGGACCTGAAGATGTTCACAGACCACCGCAGAGGAAAGACAGTCCGGCAGAAAGTCAGGACACGTGACTACTGCGGCTCGGGACTCTGCTTTCTGGAGGTCAAGAGAAAGAACAACCGTTCACGCACACGCAAGAAGCGCACCCGGGTGCCGCCCGCCGATTTCCGGGATTTCAGAGAAGACTCCGCCGCCCGCCTCTGGCTCTCGTCACATTCGGACTATGCCTGCGAAGACCTTACGCCTTCCGTCGAGACATCCTTCGAGCGCATCACCCTGGTGAATAAAGGCCTGACCGAGCGGCTCACGATCGATACCTCCGTCTCTTTCAGAAACCTCAGGACCGAGGCTACTGCGGATCTGGGTTCTGCGGTGATCATAGAGCTGAAGCAGGACGGGCGTGCGCACAGCGAGATGAAGGAAATCCTTCTGAGACGCCGTGTCAAGCCGTTCAGGATAAGCAAATACTGTATGGGAGTCGTTCTGACTGATTCGGACGTGATCGCCGGCAGATTCAAACAGAAAATCAGATATATAGACAAGGTAAATAAAAATTGCTACATAAAATGCTACAGACCAACTTTACTGCAGCCGCTTTAGACGAAAGCGAGCTTATCGGTATCCAGTCTCTCGCCGAGGCGGTGATGAGCACGGCGCAGAGCCTTTCGGAACTTGCACTGCGCTTCTTTCTCAACCTCCTGTCCTGCTGGATAATAGTCTGCCTGCTCTACTATCCGAAAAGCCGCAGGAAAGACTATGT
>JAUMVX010000084.1 GCA_030529945.1 Bacteroidia bacterium
GCTGGATAATAGTCTGCCTGCTCTACTATCCGAAAAGCCGCAGGAAAGACTATGTCTTCACCTTTCTGACCTTCTCTTCGGCGATGCTGCTTCTGCTCTACGCTATGGGCAGGGTGGATGTCGGCGTAGGGCTCACCCTCGGACTCTTCGCGATTTTCGGAGTGATCCGCTACAGGACCGAGACCGTGCCTATCCGCGAGATGACCTATCTGTTCGTGATCATAGCCATAGCCGCCGTGAACGGCCTCACACCGCTGTTTCGGGTCGCGGGAGTCGCCGAGAATGCTCCGCACTATGTGCTGGGGACCGGGGACCTTCTGGTGGTCGTCTCCGCGAATGCGCTGTCGATTCTGCTGATATGGGTGCTGGAAAGCAGCCGCAGACTCAGGCGGACAAGCTCCAAGCTTATCCTCTATGACCGGATAGACCTCATAGTGCCCCAGCGCAGGGATGAGCTGTTCAAAGACATCGAGGAGCGCTGCGGAATCAAGCCCGAGGACATCGCCGTCGGCAATATCGATTTCCTGAAGGACTCGGCCTATATCAAGGTCTATTATCACACGGACGCGACTGCCGACTCTTCACTGCGCTCCATCGTAAGACAGAAACAATTCATCGAAAATCAGAGTTTATGAAACGGGAAATCACTAAAACCATATCGACGCTGGCCCTGCTTGTAGCAGCATCTCAGGCCATCTTCGCGCAGGATGTAAACGGCAGGGCCTCCCTCGAGGCGGACTGGAAAGCCTTCAAGGGATTCCATATTACGGCAGGATATGAAGCCCGCTCGCAAGACGCTTTTTCCGGCATCGAGCGGAACCAGTTCTCGCTGGGAGCTTCCTACAAGCTCAGCAAGCACTTCAAGGCCGGACTGGACTACATCTTCATCGGCCATTACGGGAACTCTTCGGGAGAATTCAAGCCGAGGCACCGTCTGTCGGCTAATCTTACGGGCACCGTGGATGCGGGTCTCTGGCGCTTCTCTCTCAAGGAAAAGCTCCAGCTCACGCACAAGGCCTACGATGTGAACCGCTACCAGGAGGTGCTCAACCCTCTGACTCTCAAGTCCCGTCTGACTGTGAAATATCGCGGTCTGAATGCGGTGGAGCCTTACCTCTATGCCGAAGTGCGCAACATCTTCAATGCTCCCCGCTGCAGCGCCACGTACAATTCCGCCACGGACAAATGGTCCGACTACGAGTTCCTGGGCTATGACCACGCCTACGTGAACCGCGTCCGGGGTGCTGTGGGTCTCGAATGGAAGCTCAGCAAGAGCCACAGTCTGGACTTCACGGCTATGTATAATTTCCATCACGAGCTGGAGATCGATACGAACAGCTCCGGAAGCAAGCTCAAGTCCTACGGCTGGGAAAGTCCGCAGACCCTCACACTCTGCGTAGGCTACAAGTTCTCGTTCTGAGTCTCGCTTTGGAGTTAAGGGATTTTTTTCATATTTTTACAAGCCGCATATTTCCGGCGGCATAAGATTATGAAAAAAATCCTTTTACTGACCGCATCGCTGCTGTGCAGCGCAACCCTTGCATTGGGCGCAGCCCCGAGAACTTATAGTCTGGCATCGCCTGACGGCCGTCTGAAAGCGACAGTCGAGCTGGGCGAGGAGATTTCCTATACCGTGGAGGCCGACGGAGTGCTTCTGCTCGCGCCCTCACGCATTTCTATGACTCTTTCCGACGGTACGGAGTATGGCGGCGGCGCGAAGCTGCGCAAGGTTTCGCGCTCTTCCGTGGACCGCACGTATGATGCCGCCGTCTATAAGCGCTCGCGCGTTCGCGATGCCTATAACGAGATGATCTTGAATTTCAGAGACTTCCGTCTCGTCTGGAGAGCTTACGACGAGGGCGTGGCCTACCGCTTCATCTCGAATGCGAAGAGCGGTTTTACCGTCCGCTCGGAGCAGGCGGAGTTCTGCTTTCCGCAGGACCTGATGATGTTCGCGCCGTACTCGAACGGCGGCACCGGGAGTTTTGAGGCTCAGTTCGACAACTCTTTCGAGTCTCAGTATCAGCACGCTCCGCTCTCGCAGTTCTACGAGGGACGTCTCGCGATTCTGCCTCTTATGGTAGAGGCTCCGCAGGGTATGAAAGTGGTGATAGCGGAGGCGGACCTTCTGGATTATCCGGGGATGTATCTGAATAATGCCGACGCTTCCACGACGCTTCACGGGGTCTGGGCTCCTTATCCGGCTGTCACGGAGCAGGGCGGACACAATATGCTTCAGGCTCTGGTGACGCAGCGGGCGGACTATCTGGCTCAGTGTCAGGCGGGAGAGGTCTTCCCTTGGAGGGTTATGGGAGTGTCGCGGCGCGACAGCGATCTGACCGCTACGGATCTTGTCTATAATCTCGCGAACCCGGCGGCGGAGGATGTCGACTGGAGCTGGGTGCGTCCGGGGAAAGTGGCCTGGGACTGGTGGAATGCCTGGAATATCGACGGGGTGGATTTCGCTTCGGGGATAAACAACGACACCTATAAGTATTATATAGACTTCGCTTCAGCGAAGGGTATCGAGTATGTGATTCTGGATGAGGGCTGGGCCGTGAATCTGGCCGCGGACCTGATGCAGGTGGTTCCGGAGATAGACCTCCCTATGCTCTGCGACTATGCGGAGTCTAAGAATGTGGGACTTATCCTCTGGGCCGGCTATTATGCTCTGAACCGTGACATCGAGGGGCTCTGCAAGCACTATTCGCAGATGGGCATAAAGGGCTTCAAGGTGGACTTTATGAACCGCGACGATCAGGAGATGGTCCGCTTCTATGTGAGGACTGCGCAGATAGCCGCGAAATACGGGCTTCTGATAGATTATCACGGGGCTTACAAGCCTACGGGCCTTCAGAGGACCTATCCTAACGTGATCAATTTCGAGGGAGTGTTCGGTCTGGAGCAGATGAAGTGGGCTCCGGCATCTGTGGATCAGGTGACTTATGATGTGACGATCCCTTACATCAGGATGTATTCAGGTCCTATGGACTATACGCAGGGGGCGATGCGCAACGCTACGCGTTCAAATTACGCTCCGTTCCACGACGAGCCTATGAGTCAGGGGACGCGCTGCCGTCAGCTGGCGGAGTATGTGATTTTCGATGCTCCGTTCACTATGCTCTGTGATACGCCGTCGGCTTATATGCGCGAGGGTGTCTGCACGGATTTCATAGCCTCCATCCCTACGGTGTGGGACGAGACTCTCGGTCTGGACGGCAAGGTGGGCGAGTGGGTCGCTATGGCCCGCCGGAGCGGACAGACCTGGTATGTGGGAGCGATGACGGACTGGAATGAGCGTGAGGTGACTCTCGACCTGTCTTTCCTGCCGGAGGGCGACTACAGCGTCACTCTCTATAGGGATGGGGTGAATGCCGGACGCATCGCGAGGGATTTCGCCGTGAAGTCTTTCGATCTCGGTTCCGAGCGTACCCTGACCGTGCGTATGGCTCCGGGAGGCGGCTTCGCCGCTATGGTTCAGAAGCGCTGAGCGGCGGCGAATCGCCTATCCGGCAGGCTTTCGCCTGCCGCAGCGGAGCGCGAAGCCGGCCCGGGGGATAGCCCCCCTCCCCCTCCGGCAGAAGTCAGAAATCTATAGACTCTTCCACCAGGGCCCTGACGATGTCACGAGAAGTGCGTAATTCAGAAGAGGTTCCGAATGCTTCGGAGCCTCTTTCCGTTCTGTGGCGGGCATAAGGTGCGCGGGCGCTGGAGTGGAATTCGCAGGCTCCGGTCAGGCGCTGGAGAAGCGCGATAT
>JAUMVX010000002.1 GCA_030529945.1 Bacteroidia bacterium
CAGAACTGTCCAATGAGGAAAATATCCTAATTTTCTCAGATTGGCCAATATTGTGTTTAGAGTAGCTCCATTCTTGTGGGATACTAAGCCTTTGACATTTTCCAGAAATACCATCTCTGGCTTATGGTGTTTGAGTATCCTACAAATATCAAAGAATAGTGTACCGCGCGTCGTATCTTCGAATCCTTTCTTTTCTCCAGCATAACTAAAAGGCTGACAAGGAAATCCCGCTGTCAATATATTGAAATGAGGGATGTCTCTAGCCTTTATTTTAGTAATGTCACCAAATGGTATTTCATGAAAATTCGCCTCATAAGTTTGCTGGGCAAAAGAATCTATATCTGAGGAGAAAACACAATCAACCCCACAATCTTCCATTGCCAGTCTAAAACCTCCTATACCACAAAACAAATCAATTCCAGTATAATTCCTTGTTTTCTTTGCCATTATTACCAAATCCTTTGAAGGGCGGGATTTCCCCACCAAATTGACAAATTTAGTGATTTTATCCATATTTAGGTTTTTTTCGATTAAAAACTAATTAACAGCCTTTTGGAAAAGGTTGCCCCAATGGGTTGATTGATTGTGGGTTAAGCCCATTGGGACATTCCTTGTCGCATTCTAAATTTTCTTGTATGTGCCTCTGCCGAGTTCCTGTACCTGCCCGTTTTCGATGGCTCTCCGGATCTGTCGTTCGACTGTCCGTGGGGATCTGCCTATGAGGGCGGCAGCTGTTTTCATGTCCTGGGAGGTGAACCGGGCCGGGAGTTTTGAGAGGAGTACGGAACGTGCCGCTGAGCTGTAGGTCTCCGATACTTTGACTTCTTCTGAGTTGCCGTCGCTGAGGGTGTTGAAGACGTAGTCGTTGTGGGCGGAGATGACTTTGATGATGGAGAGGACGGTGCTGAAGTCGGTGTCGGAACATTCTGCCGTGTCGGTTATCCAGCCGCTTTCCATCATCCGCAGGGCTGTGAGGACCATTGCCATCCGTATGGCTGCCCAAGAGAGGCGGTGGGAGCTGGCGGTGTAGGAGTCTCCGTTGAGTGCTTTCATTCTCTGTTTTTCTTCGCGGAAGAAGTCGTTGAATTTCTGCTGCTGTATGAAGGAGAATCTGAACCGTATTTCCTCTGTGCCGTTCAGCCGGGAGTAGAAGTCTTTGAAGGCGGTGCCGAGGTCGTCGAAGGTCTTCTCGAGGGGGTGGTCTGCATCGTAGCTGGAGAAGCCGTCAAGCCATTGGTCGGTGGATGACATGCAGTAGAAGATGAAGCGGCTGAGGAGTCCGTTTTCGGCATTGGGGATGAGGGAGCGGACTTGTTCGGGTGTGCCGGAGAGGACGACGGTGAGCCGTGGGCAGGTGACTTCGCGTTCTTCGCTGTCGTTTCCTCTGCGGAGGTAGCCGAATTCTTCGTGGGCGAAGGCTTTGCGGAAGTTGTCGGAGTAGTTGCCGTAGTCGCTTTTGAAGGTGTTGACTACGGTGTCACCTTCTGTCTCGAAGATTATCAGGTTGCCGTTGTCTGCCATGGTTTCCGCGAAGGAGGTGGCACTGGAGTTGGCGGGGATTCTGAGCAGGCCTATGGGCGGCTTGATGGGCGGTGTGGCTGCTGCCTTGTCTTTTCCTCGGAGACTGCGGTATTTTTCAAGCTCTTGTTTGTATTGCGCTTGCGCGATTTGCCAGGCTTCCCGTTTTTCGACGTGGATGGGTCTGACGAGTCTGTAGCAGAAGTCAAGACGGCCTTTGCCGGAGCCGGCAGGTCCGGGGACGAAGAGGTACATGTTCGGGAAGATGGTGCGGCCGTGGTATATGGTCCTGAATGGCAAGAGGGCGCAGGAGAGGGTGACTATGGAGCCGATGAGGATGAGGTCTTTTTCCTGCCGGATGCACATTGTGTCCGTGGCTTTCCGGAGGATGTCGGGCAGGGTGCTGTAGATGGCTTCGTCTATCATCGGCAGGGTGCGGTCTTCTTCCTGTGTTTCGACAAACGACAGGGCGACATTTTTGTCGCTTGTCGTTTGTGTCGGGAGGCAGCGTTCCGCGGAGGTGCGGTTCCGGCTGCCTTTGTGGATGGTTATTCCTTGTTGCTCTGCGAGATAGAACAGGGTGGAGATGTTTGTGCGGCCTTGATTGCTTTTCAGGCATTCGTCGTATTTGCTGTCGCATTCTGCGGAGCTGTAGTCGGGATGGAGTGAGCTGATCCGGTGGAAGTAGCTGCGGCCTGCTTCTCCGAATTGCCCGGCAAGGGCGAATCCTATTTTTATCCAATCGTTGTAGTCCGAGGTGATGTCGGTGCCGGTTGTCTGGAGTTCGGAGATCAGTTTTTCTATTTGGGCGGCAGTGTCTTCTGTGTGAAGTGCCGGCTTTTGTGCTGTGGTCGCGGATGCGGTGTCGCTGTTATCGAGCAGCTGTAGATAGAAATCTGGTGATGTCATAGTCGAAATTGTCTTCAATGTAAAACGGATTGAGAAATGCTTCGGGGTCGTATGGCAGGAAGCAGGCGCGGCAGATGTCCTTGCCTGAGGGGTCTGCCTGGATGCCGTAGTATTTGAGTGAGTAGTTGGAGAGCATTGTGAAGTAGTCTCCGTGTGTGAGTGGGGTGCCGTCCGTCTTGGGGATATCCGGCAGTGAGACTATCCATTTGACTCCATCTCCTGAGGGGCTTCTGAATGCAAGGACTGTCTCGAAGTGTTCATCTGATGCGAGTCTGATGACAAGTCCGGAGGGGTCTTGCAGGTGGTCGAAGTCGATGACGATGTAGCCTGAGGGGAGGATGAGGTCTGTTTCTTTGCGGCTTTTGAAGAGTCCTGCCGGGGTGATGTAGTCGAAGTTCGCGGCTTTGTAGCGGCTGCGGGCTTTCGGGTCGCTGATGGTGCGGAGTTCTTCTGTGGCGGCTTTTGCGTAGTCGCTTATGAGGTATTTGAAGATGTCTTCGGGGGATGCCTCGCGACAGGGCAGGGTGTTCATTATGGGCCTTCGGAAGAAGCTCATCCGAGGTGAGGGTGGCATAGTGCGCGGTTCGTTCATAGTTCACCTCCTTTTGCTTGCAGTATGTCGTTGATGTCGGACAGGCGGTAGCGGTCCATTGAGCCGACTCTGACGGGGACGAGGTAGCCGCATTTCTTCCAACGCCAGATGGTGGCACTGGAGATGCCGAATTTTTTCATGGTTTCTTCTCTGGTGAGAAGTGTTTCGCTGTCTTGTGTGCCGGAGTCTTTCCGGTCTTCGCGCAGGGATTCAAGAATCTCTTCTTTGATGTTCCTGCCGAAGGTGAGCAGGTCTGATGCTTTTACGGACAGCATCATGTCCGGGCATTGCGTTGCCAGTTGGATAATATCAATTTCCATCTTTGTTGCATTTAGATGGTTGTGTCCTTCGGTGCAGATTTATCGGTATCCGCACCTGTTCGACATTCCGGAATTGAAAACAGCCGATAATTCATGTTTTCATTATCCCGAGGGCAAAGATGGATGGTGTGAAATCGGCTTTCAAATATCTAAGTGGGAAAGTTTACGATTTTTTATATATGAAGAAAACCGCTTGTGTATGAGCGGTTTACGGGGAAAGTTTCTAAATTTTTCTAAATCTGTTTTGGGAAGGTTTCTAAATACTGTCCACGATTAGGAGAATGCTTCTGCTATCAGGTTTTCTGCTCTTTTCTTGTGTTCTTGTCCGAGGGTAGGTTTGCTTGTTGAGAGGGAACCTTCCGAGTAGTTACCGGCATCCTTTAATGTTCTGCCAAAGGACTCGAATGCCTTTCTTTTGCATTCTGTTAGGGTCGTGCCTTCAAATGGGCGTTGGTATTTTCTTGATGTCCTGAATATCAGGATTAAGGCCATAAGGGTTTTGTCTGCTATCTTGGGGCTTTGGGTGGCATAGAGGTCTTTTATGCTTTGGTAAAGTTTGCGTTTCTGGGCAGTGGAGTAATTGCTGGTTTTCTTGAAGAGGTCGGAGAACATTTTGAATCCGGAATCTTTTGAAAGGTCTTCCGGAGTGGCTTCGTCGTAATTCAGTTCGATGTTAATGAGGATAGGTGCTCCTGAATTGTTCTTGGATTCGCGAGCCCATCTCCGGACACCGAGGGCGAAGTTGTAGATGTTATTCAGTCTCCGGGCTTCGGTCTTGAGGTTAAAATCTTCGAATTTTTCTGCGACTTCTTTCAGGGGTTCTATCTTGATTCCGTTGAATTTCAGGGCAAGAGGTATGTCTCTGGATACTTCGAGGTAGTTCAGGAAGTCTTCGATGTTTTCGCGGCTCAGTGTTTTGTTCTCGCTGAGATTGTCAGTTCTTCCCGGTATGGGGCCGATAAACCGAGCCAAAGTATGGTAAAGTCCCCGGAGTGTCGGGTGCTCCGGTTCGAGGAGCTTGGGGTCTTGATATTCATTCCAGGCATTAGCTTCTTCTCTGTAGTCGTATTTTTCCAAAAAGCTGAGCACGCATTCAGCCTGAGATGAATACGCGCGGAGTGTTTCTTTGATGTCTTCGGCTTCTTGTCTGTTCATAGGGCGGTGGGTTTATTTCTTTACTTTCCAGTAGCCGCCTTTGGCTTTCTTGGCTTCGAGGCGGCTACCTTCCTTATATCGGTCGAGTTGTGTTATGTCTGTCATAGTTGGTGTCTTTTCTGCAAATTTAGTGAATTATAGTAATTCTGACATTTCCTTTATCATATCGTCGTCGATGTCGCGGTAGCGGGCGAAGGCCCGGGAGCCTTCTTTGTGGCCGGAGAGTTTGCCTACGAGGTTGGGGTCTTTGACTTTTTTGTAGAGGTTGCCTACGAAGGTGCGGCGTGCCATGTGGCTGCTGGCTATGTCGGCTATGCTTTTGTGTTCGGTCTGTCCTGTGACGGGGTTGAGGACGGGGACTATGCGGTCTATGCCGCAGGCGCGGAAGATTTCTTTGATGGTGTCGTTGTATTTCTGTTGTGAGATGAGCGGGAGGATGTCGGGGGCGTCCTTGAACCTGTCGGCGTATTTGCCGAGGATGGCGAGGGCGGTGGCGTTGAGATAGACTTTGACTATCTGGGGGTTGTCCTCTATGGTCTTGTGGGGGATGTATTGGATGTATGTGCCTCTGCTGTCGGTGGTGATGCTGTCTTTGCGGAGGCGGTAGAGGTCGCTGACGCGGCAGCCGGTCAGACATTGGAAGATAAATACGTCGCGCTGCCTTTCGAGCATCGGGGTCTTGGAGAGGTCGGTGGCGTAAATGCGGTCTCTTTCTTCTGAGGTGATGTAGATGGGCTTGCCGTAGGTTTCTGAGCCTATGGAGTATTTTTGGAAGGGGTTATTCGCGGAGTGGCCGTTCCTTATGGCCCATAATACGAATGTCCGGAGGATTTTGAGTTCGCTGCGGATGTAGTTGTCGCCTCTTGGTCTGGGGAGCCGGCTTTCGGGGATGAGGTTGTAGATGTGTTTGTATTGCCCTTTGGGCACAGTGCGGCCTTCCTTGTCGGTTCTGAACAGGGTGTGTTCGTTCCGCATAAAGTCTGCGATGTCCTGTATGGTTTCAGGGGAGAGGGTGTCGAGGTCGAGGAAACATTTCGTGTAGAGCTCGAATCGTTTGAGGATGTTCTGGAGGACGCGGTAGTGGGCAAGACGGCGCGGGGAGAGGTCTGCTTTGGCGGTGAGGAAGGTGTCGTACAGTTCGAAGAAGGATTTGCGGGTTTCTTCTTCTTCTTGCTTGGGTTCGTATTTTTCGGGCCAGGTGTAGCGGTCGATGACTTCCTGCATCCATTCGGATGTGATGGTGTCTTTGGCGGAGTTCTGGAATTCTCCTGCGATGTGGTTTATCAGTGCGTCAAGCCGGCTTTTGGTTTGGTTGGCTTGTCTGACTTCGTCTGTGAAGATGCGGGATTTGATGACGATGTCGCTTTCTTTTTCGCTGAAGAATTTGGGGCTGATGAAGATTCGGGATTTGGCGTAGACTTCGATGTTCTTGCCGTGGCGGAGTCTGATGAGGACTTCTTTCTTGTCTGATGTCTTCTCTCCTTTGGTGGAGAGGCGTAATTTGAATGTGGCCATAACCGTAAAATCTTTGATGTAACAACTTTTACAAAGATAATAATGGTAGGGGAATTTTCATAATTTTTCCCCTACTTAGTGTAAATTTGTTGAAATCGGGTGAAATGGGTGGATTTTACTGATTTGGGTATTTGATTGATATTTAAGTGATTAGTGTGGATTTTTGGGAGAATTGAAAAGAGGTGAAATGGGGTGAAATTTCATTTCAGCTCCCAACCGAATCACGACAGACGGCCATAAGGATGCCCGCGAGGCAGACAGGGCCGGGGATAAGAAGGATGACCGAAAGGTCGGGTGCCGGGTAACGCTTTCGGGTTATCCGGTTTTTTTTATGTGATGATGAAAAAATAAGTTGGTAAGTTTTTGTGAAGGATTTTTGTGGATAAATTTGTTTGTGAAGAAGGAGTGTACCGGGGTACACGACTGATGAACAAATGAATTTAGACCAAAAAGACGAGCAAAAGCACCAAGTTACTTTTTAGGAATCACTTATGTGATGATGACCGGGGTCACTTCATCACATCTATCCGGCCGTTCCGCCACTGCCGAAGACGTTCCGCCACAGAGATACTTTTCTTAAATTCTTTTACGCCGCAGCAAACCACTTTTGTGAAAAAACGACGGGTATGCTGGTACATATTAACAGCGCGAAGTGCATCGGAATCGATGCCGTGCGCGTAACGGTGGAAGTGAACATAGTCCTCGGCATAGGAATACACCTTGTGGGGCTTGCGGACATTGCGGTGCGGGAAAGCCTATTGCGCACCATTACGGCTCTGGGAGCCTTGGGCTACCGGATTCCGGGAAGAAAAATAGTTATAAACCTTGCTCCCGCAGACCTGCATAAACAGGGGAGCGGCTATGACCTCCCGATAGCGGTGGGCATCATCGCCGCCTCCGAGCAGGAAAGCTTCCCTTTGCTCGAGGACTATCTCATAATGGGAGAGCTGGGTCTGGACAGTTCCGTCCGTTACATCCCCGGAGCACTTCCCATAGTCGATTTCGTCTCGTCTCTCGGCATTAAGAACTGCATTCTGCCGCTTTCCTCCGCTCTGGAGGCGGTCGAGTTCCGGGACCTGAACATCTACGGCGTGAAGACCCTGTCGGAAGTGGTGAAGATACTTTCCGGTAAAGAGGACTGCTCCGATCTGCTGGTACGCAACAGCCGGGAATTCCGGATGATTCAGCGCTCGCAGCACAGGCACCCCGTCAGGACAGGGGACGCCCCGATGGACTTTGCCGACATAGTGGGACAGGAAGAGGCTAAACGCGGTGCGGAAATCGCGGCCGCAGGCGGCCACAATCTCATTATGATAGGCCCTCCCGGTGCCGGGAAGAGTTCGCTGGCGAAGGCGATGTCCGGGATAATGCCGCCGATGACACGGGATGAAGCCATCGTCACGAGCAAGATCTACTCCATAGCCGGCGCAGGTCCCAAGGGTATCGGCCTGGAGAACAGGCGGCCTTTCCGCACACCTCATTACAGCGCATCGCTTGCGGCCATAATAGGCGGCGGAGCCGGAGACAACATCACTCCGGGGGAAGTGACGCTGGCCACGAACGGCATACTCTTTCTGGATGAGTTCGGGCAGATGCCCAAGAGTGTGGTGGAAGCCCTGCGCGGACCGCTCGAAGACCGGAAGGTCACTATTTCGCGCTTGCGCGCCAAGGTCGAATACCCTGCGTCATTTATGCTCGTGGCGGCCTCCAACCCTTGCCCCTGCGGGTATTATGGGGAGGGCGGGAGGTGTACCTGCACGCCGTCGCAGCGGCGCAATTACCTCTCCCGGCTTTCCGGCCCCATTCTGGACCGTATCGACCTCCACGTGCGGATCAGGCCCGTGGAGAGCTGCAGGATGATGGACGGGCGCAAGGCTGAAAGCAGCGCGGCGGTCGCAGAGCGGGTTCTCAAGGCCAGGATAGCCCAGAAACTGCGTTTCGCCGAAGAAACCATCCACTGCAACGCCGAGATGGACAAGCAGCTGATAGAGAAGTACTGCCCGCTTTCAGATGCCTGCAGGGACGCTCTGGGGAAGATTCTCAGCAGCATGAATCTCTCGATGAGGGCTTTCCTCAGAATCATAAGGGTGGCCCGTACCATCGCGGATATCGATGGCAGCGATGAGATTCTCGTGCGTCACATCAGCGAGGCGGCCGCATTCCGCTTTCTGGACCGTCAGGAGTGAGCGGAGCGGTCTCCTTAGTGATGCTCAAAATAACTTGGTGGTTTCCCGCTGAGATGTAACAGCTCACCGGTCTTCCCAGCTGAGGGTGCGGGATCCGTCGGGGAGGACTGAGATGCTCACGCGGAGGGTCTCCTCCGGGAGAAGCTCCTCTATGTTCTCGGGCCATTCCATAAGGCAGAGAGAACCGCTGTCGATATAGTCATAGAAGCCGATGTCCAGTGCCTCGGCGAGCCTGTTTATGCGATAGAAGTCGAAATGGAACACAGGTTCCCCGTCGGGAAGCCGATATTCGTTCACGATGGAGAAAGTCGGGGAACTGACCGCATCGCCGTCCACGCCCAGCGCACGGCAGACGGCCGTAATGAAAGTGGTTTTGCCCGCACCCATCGGGGCATAGAACGCTATCAGCTTGCGCCCCCGCGTCTCTTCCAGAAACTGCCCGGCGGCGCTGTCGATACTCTCGAGGGCCGCGATGTGAATGGAATGTCTCATTTTCTCAAAACAGCGTCTAAATGAACACCTTTGCCGCCAATACGATGCCGCAGATGACCACCACGATCCCGAAAACCCGGTTCAGCGTCACCAGCAGCCTGAAAGGGAAACGGTATCCCAGCTTGTTCACGGCATAGGAAAACAGGTACCAGTATGAAACGGATCCGAAGAATACGGAGGCGAGAGTCAGAACCCTCAGAAACAGAGGTATTTCGGACATATCCATACGGAAGAACGCGAAAAGTCCCAGCATTATGGCAAGCGCTCCGGGATTCGTGAGGCACATCATCATCGCCTTTACGAAATTCAGCGGGTCGTAGCTGTGCCCGCGTTCTTTCGTCTCCCGTATGCGGCTGAAAAACATAATCATACCTATGCCTATCAGAATGATCCCGCCTATAAGCTGGATGGAGACGGTGTTCTTTTCGATGAACTGTCCGGCGGTATATAGGGCGAGGCCCGAGATGCAGGCGAATATGCAGTCGGCGACGCTGCAGCCCAGCCCGCAGGAGAACCCGGCTTTACGTCCTTCCGTGAGAGTCTTCTGTATGACGAGCATAGCCACCGGCCCCAGCGGAATCGCGGCGCCTATGCCTATCAGAAAGCCTTTCAGCAAGTATGTAAAATCTAAGAGCATACCCAGGACCCCGGTCAGGTTTGCGACAAACGGCTTTATTTCACGATTCCCGCCTTTTCTCCGGTCATACGTTCTATGAAGCACTCGAGAGTATTCTCCATAAGCATCGCGATGGTCATCGGGCCGACGCCTCCCGGAACCGGAGTAATCCATCCGGCGACTTCGCGGGCCGCTTCGAAATCCACGTCTCCGTGAAGCTTCCCGTCCTCGCCCCGAGTGGTTCCGACATCGATCACTACGGCGCCCGGCTTGATCATATCAGCCGTAATCATTCCCGGCCGGCCTACTGCCGAAACCAGTATGTCGGCTTCGCGGGTGACCGCCCCCAGATCCGCACTGCGCGAATGGGCTATGGTGACGGTGGCGTTCCTGTCCAGAAGAAGCTTGGCGACAGGCTTCCCGACGATATTGCTCCGGCCCACCACTACGGCTCTCCTGCCGCTTATTTCTATCCCGCTTTCATCCAGCAGACGCATAATGCCCTTAGGCGTGCAGGGCTTCATATTCTTGCCTCCCATCCACAGATGAGCCACATTCATAGGGTGGAAGCCGTCCACGTCCTTTTCGTAGGAGACCGCCTCTATGACCTTCTCCTCATCGATGCCCCGGGGAAGAGGCAGCTGGACGAGAATGCCGTCCACGTTCCTGTTCTCGTTGAGGCTCCTGATGGCGTCCAGAACCTCCTGTTCGGAAGCGGTTTCCGGAAGTTCCACCTGCAGATTGTGAATCCCGAGATACTCGGCTGCGGCGACTTTGCTGTGGACATAAGAACAGCTCGCCGGGTCACTGCCCACGATGACTACCGCGAGAGCGGGCCTCTGCCCGTAAATAGCCTCGAGTTCCTGAACGCGAACCCGTATGCCTTCCTTTATAGAGGCGGAAATCGCCTTTCCATCCAGAATTTTTGCCATAGAATGCAAAGATAATCATTCCAAGGCAATCCCGAACAGATTTTATCCGGAGATTTAGTGATGATGAGGAATCACTTAGTCTGACTGTATGTCAATGTCCGTCAGAAAGCCGTTCAGACGCATCTGCGTGGTTTTCCCCCTGCTCCAGATCACGGTAGCGCCGCTGCTGTCGGCCGGACTGAGCGCAAGATACATCTGTGTCCCGTGCATAGCGGCCACACGCCGCGAATACGGCGTCATCCCTCCGATGGTGCTTACTCTTTCGCACTTGCCGTTCAGGATTTCAGTGCCGGAATTCCCGTCGGAGCCGTACATATAGACATTATTCTCCCCATCCAGCACGAAGCGATATTCCCCTTCCGCAGAAGCTTTGACCCCCGAATAAGACCATACGCAGGTCTGCCGGGGATTTCTGTCGGCCTGCAGGAAGGCGATTCCGCCTATCGCAAGTATTTCCTGACCGTTCTTTATCAGACATATCCCTTTCATCTTGGGGTTTGCGGCCTTCTGGACTATATTCTGTCGTTTACCTATCGTCATCTTCAGTCCGCGGCCCGCCGCAGTGCTGACGACGCACAGTTCGTCCCCGAAGAATCTCGCATCCAGAAGCTCCTCATCGTAGAGATAAATCTGGCTTTCCACCAGATTCTGCACAGAATACCATACCCTCTCGGAACCTGTCCCTCTGCTGTAGTGGAAGCAGACCTTACCCTCATTTTCATACAGGGCTCCGCTCTGCCTGTCGGGATAGTCCCGGAAAGATTTCAGCACTATCCCCGCGTCTTTGTCCAGAAGAACCTCCCCGTCCTGTCGCAGCAGAAAGCCCTTGCCGTCCCGTCTCTGGGAAAGAGTGTAAAGATGTCCGTCCATAGGCAGAATGCCGCGCAGATATTCCCTTCCTTCGAAGGTGAAGAGTCTTTCCCCGTCCCTCGATATATATGTGCCGGTCCCGTCGCTGTACTCCGTGTACAGATGGCCGTCCACCAGATGATGCATATCCGGATCCAGACTGGCTTTTCCGTCCGCGCCGGCGGGAATCTCCAGTATTCTGACCCCTCCGCGCAGCAGCAGAATCTTTCCGCTGACCTGTCCGAAGGCCGTATCTCTCTGCCAGTCATAATCTTCAGGGAATTCCACAGCACTCACCAGCACTGAAGTGTCTGTAGCGGGCGGCGGAATGACCGCCGAAGAGTCGGAACTCCCGCTATGCCCGCCGCCCTCGCCCAGCACGGCGTTCCGGCTTACGTTCGGGTTAAGACTGAAATACTCGGGTGTGCAGGCGAGTGCGGCAAGCAGCATCGCGAAAAAAGTGAAAGCCGTTTTCATAGTTTTAGAAGTAGTTTTGTGTTCATACGCAAATCTAAGCATATAAACAGAAAAACGGGCCTGCCCGCAGGGCCGCCCGAAGAGTGTTTCGTCACAAATATACTTTATTTAAGCGGAAGGACTAAATCTTAAATCTCAGACCGACTTCCAGATTCATCATAAACGGTTTCTGAGTCCTCACGCTGCGCGGCTGCCCGCAGTCGAAGTAGTAGCGTGCGCTCGGGTCGACGTACAGATTCAGATAGTCGTTCAGCATAAACTCGAAGCCGAGGCCCAGAGCGGAGGAAAACTGGATGCCGGGAACGGACTCGGAATAGTTTATGGCCGGCTGGCCGTGAATCCGGTACTTGTTCACCAGACCCTTTTCCACGCCCACGCCGCCGAAAGCATAGAAGCTCACCTTGTTGCTTTCCAGAATGTCGTAATAGACATTTACCGGGATACCGATGTAGTGGAGGTTATTCGTGATGTCCGCTGTGACGCTCTTCGTGATCCTGCCTCCGGTCACTTCGGTATAGGTTCCTGTAAATGAGCGCGAAAGCAGACTATAGCTGAGAGCTGCGCTTACCGACCACTTCTGAGCGAAACGGTATTTGGCTCCTACGCCGAACGACAGCGGAATCCCGTAGGTGGAGATGCTCGTCCCGTCATTCACTCCGGTTTTCGAAGGGACTCCCGAAGAAGAGGAGGCCATATGGCCGGAAGGCTTGCGGGAACTCTCGTTACTTGTGACGTTACCCTGCACGAAACCGCTCAGAGGCCGCTTCGGGGAGCGCTTCGAGGCATCATCGTATGCCATCCGGGCGAAAGGGTCATCGCGATATTCCTCGGCCGGAACTTTTCCGGAAGACTCTTCTACAGCATCTCCTCCCGGCTCGTCTGCCGGATTCTCAGCCGGGACCGCCTCCGGGTCCGGGTCTGCCGGCGGGACTTCCTCCCGGGCCGCAGGCTTTATGCTGCTCTTGCGCTCTCCGGAAGCAAATAACGGCTCCGCGACGAGGAGATTCTCGTCCGGACCGGTCCGGGTGAACTGCACCGGCTCCGCTTCTGCGACAGGAGCGCTGTCTCCGTCCGCAGCGGAAGGACTGTCGGGCATAAGGAAGATGCCGACAGCGACAGCCGCGGCAGCCGCAGCGACTCCCGCCGCCGCTCTGCGCCACCACGCCGAGATGACCTTCCTGCCGGCGATGCGGCCGCTCACGGCATCCCAGACGCGCGAAGGAACTTCTTCCTCCGCGTCCTGCAGCATCGACCTTATCTGAAGGTCAAAATCATCATATCTTCTGTCTTCCGGCATCATTTTTCTCTGTTCTTCAGCCAACCCTGCAATACTGTCCGAGCCCGCATCAGCTGCGACCGCGAGGTGTTTTCCGATATCCCGAGCGCCTCGCCTATCTCCTTATGGGAATATCCTTCGATCACGTACATATTGAAGACCGTCCTGAATCCCGGGGGGAGTTTGGCGACCATCTGCAGCAGTTCCCGATAGGAAACGTTCTGGACCGCGGAAGCGTCCGGAGAACTCAGCCCCCAGGCCACCTCGATGTCTTCGCTCTGCTTCAGAATGTCGTTCTTCCTCAAGCTCATAAGTGCAGTGTTGACAAAGATCTTGCGTGCCCAACCTTCGAATGAACCCTCACCCGAATATGAATCAATCTTCGAAAAAAGTGTGACAAATCCGTCCTGAAGAATATCCTCCGCCGAATCACGGTCTCCCATATACCGGAGGCACACGGCGAACATCTTCGGAGCAAGTCTGTCATATAGGCGTTTCTGAGCCGTCCTGTCTCCCTTCGCGCAGAGCGAAGCCAGATGGAGGTCATCAGAAACCGTCTCCTCTTGTCTCATAGACTGATTCAGGTTTCCGTCACGAGAGATTAGATGCGATTCCTTTCCGAAATGTTGCATAACTCCCCGAAAAACCCTCGACCATCCGGAAAACCCGCTTCCCCGGGCCCTCCGGATGAAGGCGTCCGAATCGCTAAAGTAAACAAAAAAAATGAAAATCCGCGTCTTTCACGATTCTTGCATAATATTTCGTATAATTGTGATTCGAAACGAGAATAATGACAGATATTAAAAAGATATACCTCGCCGCAGCGCTGCTTCTGCACTCGTTTGCGGCCGTTTTCGCCCAGAACGGCGTCAGCGCCGCCGGAGTGCCGCATTCCTCCACTGCAGGCGATCTGATAGACGCAGTCACCGAATTTCAGAATGAAAAGTACGGCAGAGCCTCGCGGATGTTCTCCGACATCACCGATGCGGACCCTCTGAACGATGCCGCCTTCTATTACCTCGGCCTGTGTGACTACTATCTCGGGGACTTGAAGAATTCCAAGGCCCACCTCAGTGAGGCCGTCAGTCTGGACACCGCCAATTACTGGTACAGCAACGCCCTCGCCACAGTCTATGCTGCATCCGGAGATATTGACCGCTCTCTCGCCCTGTACGAGAAGATGATGTCCGCCTATCCGAAGAAGTCCGAGCTCTACTATTCGGCCGTCAACCTCTATGCCCGCCAGCAGAGATTCGACAAGGTGCTCGAAACACTCTCGTCCATAGAAGCCGTAAACGGTCCCGGCGAAAACATCACCCTCGCACGCTACGACATTCTCCTGCGTCTGAACAGGGACAATGAAGCCTTCGAGACCCTTCGCCGCTTCTCCGAGGAGTATTCCTCCCCTCAGGTCTTGTCCTATATGGGCGACTGGCAGCTTGCCCACGACTGCGACACCTTAGCTCTGAAGTACTTCGACGAGGCCCTTTCGGAGCAGCCGGGCCTCACTTACGCGATGGTCGGCAAGTCCAGGGTATATCTCGGACAGAGAGACTACCGCGGCTTCTTCACACAGGCCCGCGACATAGTAGAAGAGGGCGAGGACCCGCCTTTCGTGAAGACGAATTACTTACGGATGCTCATCCAGTCCTCCGGACCGGACTTTTTCCACGACTGCCGTGAAGGTCTGGACTCCCTTATGGGGAGCCTGACGGAGAAATACCCGTCGGACACCTCCGCATTGGCTTTAGCCGGCTCATACTACTACTCCACCGGGAGGCAGGAGCGCGGGATAGGTCTGTTCCGGCAGAACTGCGAGCGGAATCCGGGGAATCTGGATTTCGCGGCGATGTATCTCCAGTCTCTGAACAGCAGCGGACTCTGGGCGGAACTGGCGGATGCCTGCGAGAAGCTTGCGCCGGACTTTCCCGGGATGAGCGACTTCCGCTCGATGCGCGCCTACGCGCTGTATAATCTGAAAGACTACAGGGGAGTGATCGAAGAAAGCGGGAAGATCGTAAAGGCATTCCCGGATGACACCGTGGCGAAAGTCTCGGCCTACTCCTCGATGGGGGATATGCATTATATGCTGGGAGAGAAGGAGAAAGCCTACAAGGCTTACGATGCCGCTCTGAAGATCGACCCCCGCTATGCTCCGGTTCTGAACAATTACGCCTACTACCTGAGCCTGGAGGGCAGAAATCTGAAGAAGGCATACAATATGAGCAGCATAGCCGTCGAGCAGGAGCCTGACAACTCCACCTATCTCGACACCCTCGGCTGGATTCTCTATCTGCGCGGCCTGCCGAAAGAGGCCAAGCCTTACTTCAAGCACGCGATGCTTTACGGCGGGAAAGAGAGCGCCACTGTGCTGGACCATTACGCGGAGGTGCTCTACGCCCTCAAGGAGTATGATCTGGCGAAGATGTATTGGAATATGGCCATACAGAAAGATACGGAACACGAAGTGGAAGGGCTTCAAGAGAAAGTGAGCGCTAAACTGAAGGCCGTCGGGAAATGAGAGCGAAGATGCGGATACTGCTGAATATTCTCGCGGTCGCTCTGCTGCCGCTGCTGCTTCTGTCCCAGGAGGCGGCGGCTCAGGATGTCAGCGCCCAGAACAGCCGGAAAGCCCGTCTCGAAAAGGAAATCAAGCTGCTTGACAACCAGCTCAAATCGAATGCCCGCCAGAGCGCTTCCGCCCTCTCCTCCCTGACTCTCACCCGGAAGAAAATCGAGAACAGGAAGGCCCTCATCCGCGAGAGCGAGCTGGAAATAGCCGGGATGGACCGCAGCATAAACACCCTGCGCCGCAGTGTGGACAGTCTGCAGCGGCGTCTCGACACTATGACCGTGTATTATCGCCGTCTGGTAAAGAGCGCATATAAAAACCGCGACGCCCGTATGTGGTATATGTACATCCTCGCGAGCGACAATGTGGCTCAGGGACTGCGCCGCTATTCATACCTGCGCAATATGTCCGGAGAGATGAACCGTCAGGGCCGGGACATCCTCGCGGCGAAAGCCGAGCTGGAGAACAAAAGCGACAGCCTTGCCCTGCTGAGGAAGAACGCCGCTTCACTGCGCGATGCCAGGATGAAGGAACTCTCATCGCTGAAGACCGATGAAGCCTCTTCGCAGAAGCTTGTCAACAGCCTGAAGAAGGACAAGAAAAAATATCAGAAGGAACTCGACAGCAAGAGAGCGGAGGTCAAGTCGCTTAACCGCGAGATCTCCCGCCTCATAGCCGAGTACTCCTCCCAGTCGTCTTCCGGCAAGGGCGGCACCGGCAAGGGCGGTGTCTCGAAACCGGTGGATATCAAGCTGAGCAAGGAGTTCGCATCTAACAAAGGCAAGCTCCCGTGGCCGGCGGAAGGCGCCGTCATCGAGCGTTTCGGGACGCAGTACCATCCTGTGTACAAGCAGCTTAAGCTCCCGAACAGCGACGGAATCTCCATCGCTCTCAACAGCGGAGACCCGATAGCGGCGGTCTTTGACGGCGAAGTGAAGAAAGTGATCGTTATGCAAGGCTACAACAAATGCGTGCTCGTCCAGCACGGCGAGTGGTACACTTTCTACTGCAAGCTCGATCAGGTCAGCGTCAAGGCGGGGGACAAGCTGAAGACCGGACAGGTCATCGGCACCGTCGGACCTCTCGCCGGAGTGACCCAGCTGCACTTCCAGCTGTGGTCTCCGAAGGGCCCGCAGGACCCGCTCACCTGGCTGAGGGCGCGATGAAAGCTCTCCGGCGCAGCCGTTGCGAAGTGCCGGAAGGGGTGGAAAACAGATTGGCCGGAAGAGGGACACCCTCTTCCGGCCAATCCTTTATCTGCGTCTGTTCCTAAAGATTAGGGTTCACGCTCTTCCAGTCTGCGACTGCAGGGATGATTCCGAGCTCTATGATCTCGTCGCGCATCTTGCAGAGGTGCTGATAGGATGCGTTCAGCGCGGCCATTTCCTCTTCAGTGCCCACAGGGGCTGTGAAGTGTACGCCGGTGGCGTCGATAGTGGTAGGCATCGCCATCATAACGTTGTGGAAACCGCACTTGTCGCAGTTCACATAGGTGCCCGCAGGGAGAGTGAACTTCTGTCCGCCCATAGCCGCCTCGATCATCTTGACGGCATTGTACGCAGGACTCTGGAATGAAGAACGTCCGCGCAGCTCGATAATCTTCGCGCCGCCCTGGATGGTGTCCTGCTTGATCTTCGCGAACTCCTCGGCGGAAAGACCGCACTCGCCGAGAGGCTTGCCGTCGATCTTCACCTGGCTTGCGAATACCGCCATCTGCTCTCCGTGGCCGCCGTAGGTGTGTGCGCCCGTCACCTTGCACTGCTGTACGCCGAACTTGGCGGCGAGAGCCTCTTGCAGACGAGTGGAATCCAGAGCTGCAAGCGTGGTGACTTTCTCGGGAGCGAGACCCGAGTGGAGGAGAACCACGAGACCTGTGAGGTCAGCAGGGTTGAAAATCACTACAACGTGCTTCACGTCCGGGCAGTATGTCTTGACGTTCTTGCCGAAGTCTTCCGCGATCTGGCAGTTGCCCTTCAGAAGATCCTCGCGGGTCATACCGGCCTTGCGCGGAGCTCCGCCCGAAGAGATGATGTACTTGGCATCCTTGAAAGCCACTGCAGGGTCGGTGGTCCAGGTGATGTTGGCGCCTTCGAAAGCGCAGTGGTTCATTTCTGCCACCACGCCGCGCAGACCAGGCTCGTAAACATCATAAAGGCAGAGGTTCGGTGTGAGCCCCAGCATCATAGCTGTCTGTGCCATATTGGAACCGATCATTCCGGCAGCTCCCACTATGACAAGCTTTTCGTCAGTCAAAAATTTCATATTATACCTTATTTTAAAGAAATTGAACTTTCCAACCCGCAAAGTTAGTAATTTCCGGAAAATAATGGCCTCAGTCCTGTGCGCTTATCCAGACGAGCACGTGGCGGTCGAAGGTCATATACTCCAGATGAAGCTCCTCTTCGTATCCGTCCTTGTGTATGAAGGTCGCCTCGAGTTCGCCTTCTCCCCGGGAGCGGAAGCGCTCGACTTCTATCTGCTCGGCGAAGTCCACGTGGTACTGGGACATTTTCTTGTAGATGGCTTCCTTGGCGCACCAGTAGATGGCCAGCTGCTCGTTCTTCTCGTCCCTGTCGTCGTCCAGGTCTTCTATCTCCTCTTCGGAGAGGGCTTTCTTCTCCACGGCGGAGAAGTCGCGGTCCAGAGACTCCACATCGATGCCCACTTCCTCGTTCTCATCGAGTATCACCGCCACATACTTGTCAGTATGGGTGATGCTGATGTTTATGGAATTGTTCTCGATGTAAGGCTTTCCGTTGTCGTGATGGGCCAGATAGACCTTGTCCTCGAAGAGCACGCCAAGCAGCGCACGGACAGCAAGTCTCTGCTTGCGCAGGGATTCGCTCTTGATGTAGGAGATCTCTTCGAGCTCATCGCTCGGGGTGGAACTGAGTTCGCGGAGTTCACTTTCGCTCTCCGTCACCTGCCAGACTGCCAGCCGGGAGTGATCGCTCAATTCTTTCGTAAAATAAAGTGCCATATATCTGCTTGTGTTCTTTTTCTCTTGTTTCGGCTCTGACCTGTACACACGCCAAACCGCCACAGAATCTTCATTCTGCGGTGTCCTGAGGGTATGTGCGAGTGTTCAACAACGGGTCATCGGAAGGTCTGTCCGATGCTAAGTTATTATCTGTCAGAGTAGAACTGGGAGGTTCCATATAATAATCCTATACTTCAACGCTGCAAATATACGGAAATTTTGAAAAGTACAAAAATTCAGACTGTTCCGCGTCTATGGAATCGGGACGCAAAAGAAATGCAGATATTGCATTTCGCGGATAAAGTCCTACCTTTGCAGCCCTAATTTTATAAAAAACATTGTTTTATGAAGGAGCTCAAAGACAGTATCGACTTCGGACGGGACAATGTCCGGGCGCTGTTCAACAGACTTTTCTATCCGACTCTGCTCGGGATGGTGTTTTCTATGGTTCTCAATGTCACCGACGGCATCTTCGTGGGCCGCGGCATAGGTTCGCTGGCGCTTGCGGCCGTGAACATCGTCGCACCGCTCTTCACGCTGTCGGGGGGCATTGCTCTTATGCTCGGGATGGGCGGCTCCGTGGTGGCCTCCATCCATCTCTCTAAAGGCAACGACCGCACCGCGCGTATTGTGGCTTCACAGTCGGTGGCCGCGACCGTCGCCGTGCTGGTCCTGTTTTCCACCGTGCTGCTGATCTGGCCGGGACCGGTCCTGCGCCTCTTCGGCTGCTCTGACACTATGCTGCCTTACGCAAGTGACTATCTCAGGACTTTCGCTCCGTTTATGTTCGCGAACGGCGTGATTCTCACCACGGAGTTCTTCATCCGTCTGGACGGGAGTCCGAAGTACGCGATGACCGGAAGCATAATCGCCTGCGTTCTGAACATCTTTCTGGATTGGCTGTTCATCTTCCCGTTCGGCTGGGGGCTGCACGGAGCCGCACTCGCGACCGGAATTTCGATGGTCGCGGCCTCCGTATTCCTCGCCGCATATCTTTTCGACAAGAAACATAACATCCGCTTCAACGCGTTTAAAATCAGTACTCTGCGGGCGTGGATGCACACTCTGCGCAACTGCGGCTATATGTGCCGTCTCGGCTTTTCTTCGATGTTCGCGCAGTTCGCTGTGGCTCTGATGATCATAATCGGAAACAACATCTTCGTCCGTCTCGACGGCGACACGGGCGTGGCCGCGTTCAGCGTGGTCTGCTATCTTATGCCGATAGTGTTTATGGTCTATGACGCCGTGGCTATGGCCGCGCAGCCGGTGCAGAGCTTCAACTACGGCACGGGCGATTTCGGCCGGGTGAAAAAGGCTTTCCGCGTGGCTCTCGCGACCGGGGTAGGTTATGCCGTCTTCGTGGTCCTGCTCACCACGGTCTTCGCGCCGTCGGTGGTGTACGTTTTCATCGATCCGGCCGACCCGGCCAATCCGCTTGCGGTCGAGGGGCTCAGACTTTTCAGCGCAGGCTTTGTGCCTATGGCCGTGAACATAGTGGTGATGAGCTACTTCCAGAGCATAGAAAGGGTCATCCCGGCGACGGTCATCTCGCTTTTGCGCGGAATCGTGTTTATGCTCTTATGCCTGCTTCTTATGTCCCGCCTCTGGGGTAACGAGGGCGCCTGGCTCGCAATCCCGGCTTCCGAGATTCTCACGATGGCCGTCACGCTCACGATGCTCGCGTGCGTGAAGCCGGAAAGGAAAAACAGCGCCGCATAGAGCGTTGTTCTGACCTGTCGGCCCGCTTCGATGGGCTTATTTATCTTGATTCATAAGCTGTTTTTTCAAAAATCCGCCGGCTCTTCTTCAAGAGTTCCGGCGGATTTCTTATATTTGCGCTTATGTACACACCCGGAATGAAGATGGCGGATGCCATTGCGGACAGAAACGTGATTATGCTGCTGGACAGCCTGCGTTTCCGTCTGGGCTTCGGCGATGCCTCCATAGACGAGGTATGCTCCTCCAGAGGCTACCCCACGCACATATTCCTGATGCTCGCGAACGTCTGCACGGATGCATCTTACGTTCCCGACGTCTCCTCCCTTTCCGCTGATGACGCTCCTGCGGTCATAGAGTATGTCAAGTTCTCGCACAAATACTTCTCCGAGTCCCTGCTCCCTCATCTCCACGCGCTGATACACAGGGCGCTAAGCGATGAGGCGGCGATGTATGCCGATGTCCTGAACAGATATTTCGACCAGCTTCTGCAGAACGTGAACGCCCATTTCGAGGCTGAGGAGCTCTCCTTCGAGAGCGGCGGACACGGACAGGTTCCCGACGAGGCCGGAGCACATTTCGAGTTTCTCGAAAAGCTCGAAGACCTCCGCAATCTCATCGTCCGCTATCTGCCCGATAACAGTACGGATAACGCGCGCTACCTGATACTGGGCACATTGCAGGACCTGGAGCAGAGCCTGCGGGGACACATCGTCATCGAAGAGAAGATCCTCTTCCCTCTCGGGGAGATAGTCGGAAAAGTGAAGAGCACACAGACGGCACAGGCTCCCGGGCGGGATACCGGGGATACTCTCTCCCTAAGGGAGAAGGAGATAGTGGCCGCCGTGGCGCACGGGAAGACTAACAAGGAAATCGCCGACGGCCTCTTCATCTCCATAAACACCGTCGTCACGCATCGCAAGAACATAGCCCGCAAGACCGGAATAAACTCCATCGCGGGCCTTACGGTCTATGCCATCCTGAACGGCATAGTGGACCTTAACGAGCTGAATACTAATTAATAATTCAATAATCAAAACAAAATGGCAAAGTGTAGATTTATCCAGGAATTCAAGGATTTCGCCGTAAAAGGCAATGTGGTCGATATGGCTGTCGGCGTAGTGATCGGCGGTGCATTCGGAAAAATAGTTTCATCGCTCGTGGCGGACATCATAATGCCGCTCGTGGGCTGGCTCTGCGGCGGCATAGACTTCGCGACCTGGAGATGGGTCATCCGTCCCGCCAGAACCATCACGAATGAGGCTGGCGAAGTGGTCAAGGAGGTCGCCGAGGCTTCCCTGAATTACGGAAACTTCATCCAGACATTCGTGGACTTCCTCATTATCGCATTCTCCATCTTCCTCGTAATCAAGCTCATAAACAGAGTGAAGAATAAGATGGCCGCTCCGGCCGAAGAGTCTGTTGCGGCGCAGGAGCCTGAAGCTCCGGCTCCGAAGCCTGAGGACGTGCAGCTGCTCGAAGAAATCCGCGACCTTCTCAAGAACAGACAGTGATGAGGCGGCGCGATTTTCTGAAGACGACCGCGCTCGCGGCCGTCGGAACCGGCATAGCAGCCTGCGGAGGCGGCCGCTCCGCGTCCAATGCGCCCGTGCCCTACCGCATAAACACTTCCGGCTCCGCACGGATGAAGATGTCCTGGGCTCCTTACGAATTGAAACTCGCCCACGTGTTCACCGTGGCCTCCTATTCCCGCAGCACGACACCGGATGTGCAGCTGCAGATAGAGTATGACGGATTCACCGGCTACGGAGAGGCGTCTATGCCGCCTTATCTGGGCCATACGGTGGAGAGCGTCTGCGCCTTCCTGGAGAAGGTGGACCTTTCGCAATTCGCGGACCCGTTCTGCATAGAGGACATAATGGCCTATGTGGACAGCCTTTCTCCGGGGGATGCTCCCGCCAAGGCGGCCATAGACATCGCCCTCCACGACCTTGTGGGCAAGCTCCTCGGTCAGCCGCTGTTCCGCATCTGGGGCTATGACCCGGCAAAGGCCGGCAGCACGACCTTCACCATAGGCATCGACACTCCCGAGGTCGTCCGCGAGAAGACGCTGGAGTGTGCGGACAGGTTCAATATTCTGAAGGTGAAGGTGGGCCTCGCCAACGACAAGGAAATGATTCAGGCCATCCGCAGCGTGACCTCCCTGCCTCTGGCGGTGGACGCGAACCAGGGATGGAAGGACAAATACAAGGCTCTGGACGAGATACTCTGGCTGAAGGAGCAGGGCATCGTGATGGTGGAGCAGCCTATGCCGAAGGAGCAGCTGGATGACATAGCCTGGGTAACCGAGCGCAGCCCGCTGCCGGTTTTCGCGGACGAGTCCATCCAGAGGCTGAGCGATATCCCGAAGATAAAGGGAGCCTTCACGGGCATAAACATCAAGCTGATGAAGTGTACCGGCCTTCTGGAGGCCCGCAAGATGCTTACCTACGCCCGAGCCGAGGGTATGAAGGTGATGGTCGGCTGTATGACCGAGACCTCCTGCGCCACTACCGCGGCGGCCCATTTCGCTCCGGCGGTGGACTTCGCGGATCTGGACGGCAATCTGCTGATAGCCAACGACCGTTTCCGCGGTATGGTAGTGGAGGGCGGCAAGATGGTTCTTCCGGATGCTCCGGGCCTCGGTCTGGAACTTCTGTGAGTCTCCGGTAAGGATGAAATAGTCACGCCGTGAAGGGTTTTCGTGGCTTAATCCGTTTGTGAAGAAGGAGTGTACCGGGGTACACGACTGATGAACAGATGGAGTCAGGCCGGAAAGACGAGCGGCTACAGATAGAACTCCCGGGTCAGAGCGACATACTCGTCAGTCCGGGAGTTTTTATTATGCGCGCAGCTGCCCGCGTCCTGAAGGGTGAGATAAGACTCTTCGGCTGCGGAGTTCCTCCGCTCCGCTTCGCGGGCGAACTCTGCGACAAGGCGAGAGGGCTCCTTCGCGGGAGTCGGGCGTATATGCAGGAGTCGCGACGCGCGCAGCCCGTAAGAGGCTGCTGTCCTGAGCAGCCGGACCTGTTCCTGATGGGGGAGTATGAGGGCGAGGGTCCCGCCGGCGCGAAGATGCCCGGCGGCGAAAGCGAGCAGCTGCGCATAACTGAAAGCTTCGCCGCCGCAGTGCCGGGCGGTCGAGCGCCGGCTGTCGGGAGACGGCAGGGACTCATCGTAGTAGGGTGGGTTCGAGACGATGATATCGTATCCCGTTTCCGGCGCGAAGCTCAGAAGGTCCGCGTTCATACACCTCAAGTGCCCGCTCCAGGGCGAGGCTGCGAAATTCTTCCTCGCCTCCTCCGATGCCGGAGCGTCGATTTCCACCCCCGTGATGCTGTAATCCCGGAAGCATGCGGCTTCCAATCTCTGTGCCGCCATCAGGGCTATCACTCCGCTTCCGCATCCCGCGTCCAGCACCCGGATTCCGTCAGTGCGACCGAACGCCTCCGGGGTGCGGGGAGCCTCGTCGCGGGAGTGCCTGCAAGCTCTTCCTCCGGGTGCCGCAGCCTCAGCTGCGGAGGGCAGCGTGAACGCCGCGCCGAGGATGACCGCATCGGTGCCGACCTTCATCGCGCATCTGCCGCTGTCCACGGAAAACTGTTTGAACCGGAATACGCTCATCGGCGGAGAGTCTTTCTCGGGAGAAAAGGTGGGATTGGACGAAGGGACGCGCCTAATCGAGCTTGAGAACTGCCATAAACGCGCTCTGCGGGACTTGGACGGAGCCGATCTGGCGCATACGCTTCTTGCCTTCCTTCTGCTTTTCGAGCAGCTTGCGCTTGCGGGTGATGTCGCCGCCGTAGCACTTCGCGGTCACGTCCTTGCGGACCTGCTTGACCGTCTCGCGGGCGATGATTTTCGCGCCGATGGCCGCCTGGATCGGGATGTCGAACTGCTGGCGGGGTATCAGATCCTTCAGCTTCACGCACATCTTGCGCCCGAAGTCGTAAGCGTTGCTCTCGTGGATGAGGGTCGAGAGAGCGTCGGCAGGCTCGCCGTTCAGCAGTATGTCGAGCTTCACGAGCTTCGCCGGGCGGAATCCGGTGATATGGTAGTCGAACGACGCGTAGCCCTTCGAGATGGACTTGAGCTTGTCGTAGAAATCGAAGACTATCTCCGACAGCGGCATATCGTAATTCAGCTCCACGCGGTCTGCGGTGATGAAATGCTGGCTCGTCAGAGTGCCGCGCTTGTCCAGACAGAGTTTCATTATGGGGCCGAAGAAGTCGGATTTAGAGATGATCTGTGCGCGTATGAACGGCTCCTCGATATGGTCGATGAGGGTCGCTGCCGGCAGACCCGAAGGGTTGTGCACGTCGAGGCACTCGCCCTGGGTGGTGTAAACCTTGTACGACACGTTCGGGACGGTCGTTATGACGTCCATATCGAACTCGCGGAACAGCCGCTCCTGGACTATCTCCAGATGCAGAAGTCCGAGGAAGCCGCAGCGGAAACCGCTGCCGAGAGCGAGCGAGGACTCGGGCTCGTAAACGAACGAGGCGTCGTTCAGCTGGAACTTCTCCAGAACTGCGCGGAGCTCCTCGAACTTCGAGGCATCCACCGGGTACATACCCGCGAAGACCATAGGCTTCACTTCCTCGAAACCGGCGATGGCTTCCCTGCAGGCCTCGGCCCCGCAGTGGGTTATGGTGTCGCCGACCTTTACCTCGACCGCGCTCTTGATGCCGGTGATGATGTAGCCCACATCGCCGCAGGATACCTGCTGGGAGGGCTGGAGCTTCATCTTCAGCACGCCGACCTCCTCGACATCGTACTCCATACCCGTCGCCACGAACTTGACCTTGTCGCCCTTGCGGATGGAGCCGTTTCGGATCTTGAAGTAGGCGATCACTCCTCTGAAGGAATTGAAGACGGAATCGAAGATGAGGGCCTGCAGAGGGGCCTGCGGGTCTCCCGACGGGGCGGGAATCTTCTCTATGATGGCATCCAGAATCGGAGCCACTCCCTCGCCCGTGCGGGCGGAAATCCTGAAAACGTCCTCCGCATCGCAGCCCAGAAGGTCGCAGATCTGGTCGGTAACCACCTCCGGCTGTGCGGACTCCATATCTATCTTGTTCAGGACCGGAATGATTTCCAGCCCGTGGTCGATGGCCTGATAGAGGTTCGAGATGGTCTGCGCCTGCACCCCCTGTGACGCGTCCACCACAAGCAGGGCTCCCTCGCAGGAAGCGATGCTCCGGGAGACCTCGTAGGAGAAGTCCACGTGTCCGGGAGTGTCGATGAGGTTCAGCCGGTACTGCTCACCTTTATAATTATATGTCATCTGGATGGCGTGGCTCTTTATGGTGATGCCCTTTTCGCGCTCCAGATCCATATCGTCGAGCACCTGGTTCTCCATCTCGCGCTCCGCGAGAGTGCTCGTGAGTTCCAGAAGGCGGTCGGCAAGCGTGCTCTTGCCGTGATCTATGTGTGCGATGATGCAGAAATTCCGGATATGTTTCATATACTCGAGAGTTAGACCGTTTCGGTATGCAAATATACGGCAAAAATCCGTACCTTTGCTAAATCCGTATAATCGAAACCTCGACAAGTTATGGCCACGAAAGAAGAACTCATCAGAATCTCTTCACAAGTAAGGCGGGACATCATCAGGATGGTGACCGCTTCGCAGTCCGGTCATCCGGGCGGCTCGCTGGGCAGCGCCGATGTGCTGACCGCGCTTTATTTCCACGTTATGAAACACGATCCGAAGACCTGGACGCGCAGCTGCAAGGGTCAGGACGCTTTCATCCTTTCGGCCGGACACCTCGCGCCGGTACTCTATTCGGTACTCGCAAGGGCAGGCTATTTCCCTGTTTCTGAACTCGGTACGCTTCGTGCCTTCGGCTCACGCCTTCAGGGACACCCTTCGGTCGAGAAGGGACTTCCCGGCATAGTGCAGGCCTCCGGCTCTCTGGGTCAGGGACTTTCCTGCGCGGCGGGCATCGCCCTGGGCAAGCGCCTCGACTCAGAGGATAATTTCGTCTATGTCCACTGCGGCGACGGCGAGAGCGAGGAGGGGCAGATCTGGGAGGCCGCGATGTGGGCGGACCACGAGAAGCTCGACAATCTC
Organism: Bacteroidia bacterium; assembly: GCA_030529945.1. Lineage (GTDB taxonomy): Bacteria > Bacteroidota > Bacteroidia > Bacteroidales > UBA932 > Cryptobacteroides. The sequence goes on from JAUMVX010000002.1 coordinate 26,182, forward strand.
ATCGCCAGCACCGACTGGAACGGCCAGCAGATAGACGGCCCCACCGAACAAGTGGCGGGCATAGAGAATCTCGAGGGGAAGTGGAAGGCGTTCGGCTGGAACGTGCTCGTTGCGGACGGACACGACTTCGATGCCATATTGGCCGCTTATGCGGCGGCCAAGGCCAATCGCGGCAGCGGGAAACCTACTATGATTCTGTTCCGCAGCGTTATGGGCCGCGGCGTGGACTTTATGGCGGGCACGCACAAGTGGCACGGGAAAGCTCCGAGCGTGCAGCAGTGCGAAGAGGCTCTCAGCCAGCTGGAAGAAACATTGGGCGACTATCAGGAGGAATAGATATGAAGAAGTACACATACACAGAGAAAAAAGATACGAGAAGCGGTTTCGGAGCCGGACTTGCCGAGGCCGGGAGGGCTGATGCGAGAGTCGTGGCGATGACCGCGGACCTCAAGGGTTCCCTGAAGATGGACGAGTTCGCCGCCGAGTTCCCGGAGAGGTTCATCCAGTGCGGCATAGCCGAGGCCAATATGGTCGGAGCGGCAGCCGGTCTGGCCATCACCGGGAAGATTCCTTTCGTGGGGTCTTTCGCCGAATTCATCACGGGCCGCGTGTATGACCAGATCCGTCAGGAACTGGGCTACGGGCACACGAATGTCAAGCTGGCGTCTTCGCACGCGGGTCTTACGCTCGGAGAGGACGGCGCTACGCACCAGACTATGGAGGACGTGGCCCTTATGCGCGCCATCCCGGGGATGGTGGTCCTGAACCCTTGCGACTATAATCAGACCAAGGCTGCCACCATCGCGGCCGCCGCGTATGACGGGCCGGTGTATCTGCGTTTCGGCCGTCCGTCCTGGCCGGTGTTCACGGATCCCGATGAGAAGTTCGAGATAGGCAAGGCCTATATTATGAACGAAGGAAACGATGTGACACTCATCGCCAGCGGACATATGGTGTGGGAAGCACTTCAGGCGGCAGAGGTGCTCGAAGCCCGCGGAGTGAGCGTCGAGGTCATCAATCTCGCTACCATAAAGCCTCTCGACGAGGAGACCGTTCTGGGTTCGGTCCGCAAGACCGGAGCCGTGGTCGTGGCCGAGGAGCATAACAGCGCCGGCGGCATCGGTGAGCTTATAGCGGGGGTTCTTGCACTCAAGTTCCCGACTCCTATGGAGTTCATAAACGGCGGCGACCGTTTCGGTCAGTCCGGAAAGCCTCTCGAACTTCTGAAGGCCTACGGAATGGATGCGGACCACATCGTGGAGGCCGCCCTCAGAGTCATCAGCCGCAAATAAGGATAAGCACTTCGCCGGATGACGGAAGGGCAGGAAATCGTAGGACTGTGTCGCGACGGACGGAGCCGGGAAGCTTTCGAAAGGATCGTCCGCACGTACAGCGAGCGTCTTTATCGCCACGTCCGCAGCTTCGGATGCAGCCACGAGGACAGCGATGACCTCCTGCAGGACATATTCATAAAGGTATGGAATGCCCTTCCCTCCTACAGGGGCGAGGCGCAGCTTTTTACCTGGCTGTGGAGAATAGCCACTAACGAGACCCTGAACTTCCTGAAAAGCAGGAGGTTCAGGTTTTTCCTGTCTTCCAGGACCCTGGATGTCCGGGAAGAAAACCGCGCCGATGACGATCCGTGGTTCGACGGGGATGAGGCCCAGAAGCTTCTGAGCCTCGCGCTGCGCAAACTCCCTCCGAAACAGAGGGCGGTCTTCAGTATGCGCTATTTCCAGGACTTGAGCTACGCGCAGATTTCCGGAATTATGGGCGTGAGCGTGGGGGCGCTGAAAGCCTCGTATCATCACGCGTATATGAAGATACGCGCGGAACTGGAGAATAATATGTAGGGGGAGATTAAACCTTCCGGGTCGAAAAATGTCTATCTTATCGTAAGTTTCTCATTATGGTCGATAAAAAAAGAGATGTACTGGAAGAGAGCAAGCTGCGTCGGCTTCCTTACAGTGTGCCTCCGGGATACTTCGAGGGGCTTGAGGCCAGACTGTCCGAGATTCCTTCCGGGCAGCCGGCGGAAAAGTCTTCAGCTCGGGGTTTCTTCCCGAGGGTGGCTCCATACCTTGCCGCCGCGGCCTGCACAGCGGCTCTTCTCGTGGGCGGAATACATTTCGCAAGCCGCTCCGGCTCTGAAGGCGAGGCGTTTTCCGATGAATATCTCCGTTATTACGCGGCTGACCTTCTCCCCGTGACGCGAACCTACATAAGTCCCGCTGACGAAGAAGCGATGGCGGAACGGGAGCTTGACGAGGATGACATCAGGGAGTACCTCATCTCCAGCAGGACTTCCACGTCCCTCATAGCCTACGTTCTGGACGAATAGGGACATCAGACAATAGGATATTCAAATATTGACAATATGAAGAAGACAGTTTTACATATCGTGCTGGCGGTTCTGGCCGCTATGCTGGCAGTCCCGACCGCAGCTTATGCTCAGGAGAGGAAAGAGGGGGGCGATGATGCCTGGAGGGAACGCATAGAGAGCAAGAAGATAGCTTTCCTCACTTCGGAGATGGATCTCACTCCGGAGGAGGCGCGGGTTTTCTGGCCTGTGTATAACAAGGCCCGGGAGCAGATGCGGGAGGCTATGGACAAGGTGATGAAGACATTCGGAGAGATGGACAGGGCCGTAAAGGAAGGAAAGAGCGAGAAGGAGATATCGGCTCTGGTACACGCCTACACCGCCGCGCTTGCCGCCACAAAAGGAATGGAGGAAAAGAATGCCAAGGCTTATGAGCAGGTGATATCGCCGGTGAAAGTGGCCAAGCTTCTTGTGGGAGAGGAGAAGTTCCGGATGCAGCAGATACGCAAGCTGGGTTCTCCCGACGGAAAAAAAGGCGGCAAGGACGCGAAAGAACCGAAAGACGCACCGGCCGGCAAGCCTTCCTGTGAAGCCCCCGTGTGCGCAGCACCCTGCCTTTTGGGGCATTACATCTATTGATCACTTCATAAGCCCGGTTTTATGATCATCGAGGCTAAAGGCATAAGGAAGTCCTTCGGTACCCTTGAGGTCCTGAAAGGACTTGATTTCGGTGTGGACAAGGGCGAGGTGGTGGCCATAATGGGTGCTTCCGGAGCCGGCAAGTCCACGCTTCTGCAGATTCTGGGGACGCTTTCCACACCCGATTCCGGGGAGCTGCGCATCGACGGGACGGATGTCCTGAAGCTGCAGTCCAGGGAACTGTCCGATTTCAGGAACAGAAAACTCGGCTTCGTATTCCAGTTCCATCATCTGCTGCCGGAATTCACGGCCTTGGAGAATGTGATGATTCCCGCGTTCATCGCCGGAAAGGGTGTCAGAGAGGCCCGTGCCGAAGCGGAAGAGCTGCTGGGGTCGATGGGGCTGGCCGGCCGCCTTTCGCATAAGAGTTCGGAGCTTTCCGGAGGGGAGCAGCAGAGAGTCGCGATAGCCCGCGCGCTCATAAACCGCCCGGCGGTGCTGTTCGCGGATGAGCCGTCCGGCAATCTGGACAGCCGGACCAAGGAGGAAATCCATTCTCTGTTCTTCAAGCTGCGCGATACCCTGGGGCAGACCATAGTCATCGTGACTCACGACGGCGGCCTCGCCGACCGCTGCGACCGCTGTCTGAATATGCGCGACGGTCAATTCGTGTAAATCTGTTATTTTTGTAACGTTTTTTTCGGAAATTTCTTGCGGAATGAGATTAAATCATTACATTTATACGTTGTTTTTTCAAGTATGAGAAAAATAATTATCATCGCGCTGCTTTTCTTTCTCGCTGCCGGAACGCTGACAGACACTTACGCCGTGCCTGCCCGTCCGGGGGTCGTTACCTTAAGGCAGAAAGACGGCAGCATCATCAGGGCCCGCATTCACGGCGACGAGTTCTGTAACTATGTCACTACGGAAGAGGGCTACAATATCGTCGGCGGAGCCGACGGCAACTGGTATTTCGCGGAGCTTGACAAGTCAGGCTCCCTCGTTTCTACGGGCATCAAGGTCGTTCCCGTCTCACGGCTCGCTTCTGCGGAGCGTTCGCGTCTGAATAAAGACTTGCGCCCGAGTATGACGGCGCGTCAGGCTCAGATGAAAGCTTGGGCGGCATCCTCGGCTCTTTCCGCTCCCTCCTCCGACGAGCGTCCCCCTTTCCTGAGCGGCAGCACTATGGCATCCGCCGGCAAGCAGAAGTCTCTCGTGATTCTGGCAGCCTTCAGTGATCTTCCTTTCCGCGAGAGCAGCACCCTCGAGGCTTTCGACGAGATGATGAACGGCCGCAATTATACCCGGAACGGCGCTACAGGTAGCGCTTGGCAGTACTATTATGAGAATTCCAATGGGAAGTTCGACCCGGAATTCACCGTCGTGGGTCCTTACACCCTTTCTCACGAGAGGGCCTATTATACAGCGAACGATGATGCGAAGGCACACGAGATGGCCATCGAGGCGGCGAGACTTGCGGATGCGGACGTGGATTTCTCACAGTATGCCACAGACGGATATGCATACGACATCTTCGTTTACTATTCCGGCGGAGAGGAGGCTGACGGTTCAGACCCGGACGGCATCTGGCCTCACCGCTCGCATTTCGACACCATCGAAATCGACGGCGTGAAGCTTTCCGGCTATGCCTGCAGCAGTGAACTCTGCTTTCAGGCCGACGGTTCGGTGGGTTTCACCAAGATAGGCTCCTTCTGCCACGAGTTCGGCCACACTCTGGGCTTTCCGGATTTCTACGACACCGGCTCCAGTTCCGGCACCGACACCCCCGCCAACTTTTCCCTGATGGATGTAGGGTGTTATAACAACTACTCCGCTACTCCGCCCGCTATGAACATTCTGGAAAGATGGATGCTCGGCTGGGCTGAACCCGAAGTGCTGGAGGCGGAGGGAGATTATGTCCTGCAGCCGGTCACGGCAGATGCCGGCTATATGGTCCGCAGCGCGAAAAATGGCGATTATTTCCTTCTCGAATGCCGGGGAGCCGGACGCAATGTCTGGGATGAGGCGAGGTATCTGGACTATTTCGGTCTGGGCGTTTACCGGGGTATGCTCGTGTATCACGTGGACGTATCGAAAAAGTCTTCCTGGAGGAACAATTCAGTGAATGTCACACGCGGTGGCGAGTGCTTCCATCTCGTCTATTCCAACCCTTCCTACAAGGGATACTATATGCCGGCCTACATCCCGGGCCACAGTTTCTTCCCGGGTTCCTCAAAAGTAACTGAAATCAGGTACGGCACTTCCGACGGCTATGAGGCCCGTGACGGAGGCAAGCCCGAAGGGGACATAGGCGGAATCACTCTGAACGACGACTATACGGTATCCTTCTCATACGCGACCCGCGCTTCCGTCATAAAAGGCATCAAGGCGGATGCCTATCAGCACGATGCCATAATCAGCTGGAGCGATGACGACGCCACGTCCTGGATGGTTACTTACGCTCCGGTTTCCGGAGGCGAAGCGCTGTCCGTCACCGTGACGGACCGGTTCGCCCATCTGCCTGCCCTGAAGGCGGGCATCTCCTACGAAGTATCCGTTGTCAGCGACCGGCAGGGCGCTGCGAGTCTTACGCTGACCACCGCCGCCAAGGGTAGCGGGAATCCGCGCATCACGCTCTCCGCCGGGACGCTCTCCTCTTCCTCCGCCGTACTCTTCACCCTGAGCGACTGCGGCGACTACAGCGACGTGCAGTGGACTGTGGACGGCGCGAAGTCCGATAACTACAGGACTCTCACCAAGGGCGAGCGGCGCATCCAGGCGTGTGTCACATTCTCTGACGGAAGCAAAGAATACTATCTCCGATATGTTAATGTAATACTCTGAAGATGAAACATTTACTTTTTTTGCTGACCTTGCTTCTCCTTTCGGTCTCCTGCGTCCGCGACAACACGAAGGAACTCCGCGAGAATTTTCAGACGCTTCAGACCTGCGGCATCTGTGACAAAGACGCTATGGTCCTGAGCATAGATATGTCGGAATATCAGTATATGTGCAGCCCGTCGAAGGGCATATATCGCTTTACGGACGAGACCGGGACGAAGGACCTTACGCTTACACTGACCGGCGCGGTTCTTTCCGAAGGCGTTTCCGTGCAGGGAGTCATCTCCGGAACTCTGGGGCAGAGCGGGATGAAGTTCAAAGACCTGTACATACTGAAAAAGAGTTCGTCTCAGGTATGGCTGTGGTCGGATGCCGACAAGCGCGGTGTCATCCTTCCGGCTTGGGGAACAGTGAACAGATGATAACACCAAATAATTAATTTCATTAAAACTTATGAGACAAAAACTGTTTTTGATTCCGTTTCTGATGCTCGCGCTTGTCCTGCAGGCGGGTGCGCAGAACGTGAGTGTGAATGGTACTGTCCTCGATGAGAACAATGATCCCGTCATCGGCGCGGGTGTGCTCGTGAAAGGCACGTCCGACGTCGGAGTCGTCACCGACATCGACGGACGTTTCTCTCTGAACGGACTGCGCTCCTCCGACATTCTCGTGGTTTCCTGCGTGGGAATGATAACCCAGGAGGTGGCTGTGAAGCCTGAACTTACCGTCATACTACGAACCGATCAGGAAATGCTCGACGATGTCATCGTGGTGGCTTTCGGTCAGCAGACCAAGGCGTCATTCACCGGCTCGGCGGCTGTCGTAAAGAAAGAAGAACTTGAGAAGAAACAGCTGACCAACGTGCTCAGCGGCCTCCAGGGCCAGGTGGCAGGTCTTCAGATGGTGAACAATTCCGGTTCGCCTACCGCCACGCCTTCGATGGCCATCCGCGGATTCAGCTCCATAAACGCCGGCACGTCGCCGCTCATCATCGTGGACGGCGCGCCTTACGACGGGGGCTGGAACAACCTCAACCCTAACGATGTCGAGAACATCACCGTCCTCAAGGACGCGGCCTCGAACGCCCTCTACGGCGCGCGCGGCGCGAACGGCGTGATTATGATCACCACGAAGAACGGCAAGAGCGAGAACGCGACCGTCACCTTCGACAGCAAGTGGAGTATGAACAGCCGCGCGACCATCGACTACGACTACGTGAAAGACCCGGCGCAGTACTACGAGATGCACTACGCGATGCTCTACAACTACTACGTCCGCGACCGCGGAATGTCCGCCTACGAGGCGCACTCCGCGGCCAATGTCAACCTCGGCGGAGCCACTGCTGACGGCGGTCTGGGCTACATCGCCTATACGGTCCCGGACGGCGAGTACCTTATCGGAACGAACGGCAAGCTGAATCCTCACGCATCCGTCGGGAACCGCCTCTATTACAAGGGGAAATACTATACCGTTATGCCTGATAACTGGATAGACGAAGCTTTCAGGCACAGCCTCAGGCAGGAATACAACCTGAGCCTCACCGGCGGCACCGACAAGCTCAGATTCTTCGGATCGCTCGGCTATCTGAATAACGAAGGTATCGTTTACAACTCGGATTTCGAGCGCAACACCATACGTCTCAAGACCGACTATCAGGCCAAGCCGTGGATGAAGCTCGGCGCGAATATGAACTACGCCCACAGCATTTCACACGATGTGGGGGACGGTTCGGGAACCTCCATCTTCGGCATCGCCAACACGATGGCCCCTATCTATCCTGTCTATGTCCGCGACGGGGACGGAAAGATAATGTACGACGAGAACGGCAAGATGTATGACTACGGCTCCGGTGAAATCGCCGGACTGAACCGTCCGGTTCTCTCGCGCAACAACCCTCTTCAGGAGAACTCCCTGAATACTGACAAGACCATAAACAATTCGATGAGCATCACCGGGTATACCGACATCACTCCTCTCGAAGGCCTGAAGCTTACGCTGAACGGCACCCTCACCAATGGCGAGTCCCATTACACCGCCACCCAGCAGGGCTTCTACGGCTACGGGGCCACGGCTTATCCGGACGGCTATGTCTATAAATACAACAGCCACATATATTCGCTCAACTTCCAGCAGATTCTGACCTACACCAGACAGATAGGCCGTCACAACATTTCCGTTATGGCGGGTCACGAGAATTATGACTACAAGAGCGAATGGATGAGCGCCGACCGCGAGGGGCTCTTCTCCTATTTCGACGCGCAGGAACTCAGCGCCGCCATCAAGATAAAAGAGAATGCCGGCTCTTCCAGCCGCTACAATACCGAAGGGTGGTTCTCCCGCGCGATGTACAATATGGATGAGAAATACTTCCTTTCCGCCTCCTATCGCCGCGACGCTTCCTCGCGTTTCCACCCCGACCACCGCTGGGGCAACTTCTACTCAGTCGGAGGCGCCTGGATTCTCAGCAAGGAAAGCTGGTACCGCAGTTCCTGGCTGGATATGCTCAAGCTCAAGATATCCTGGGGCCAGCAGGGCAACGACTCCATCGGAGACTACCGTTATACCGACACCTATTCCATCCTCTATTATGACGGGAAGCCTTCACTCTCCCTGAGCAGCATAGGCAACCCGGAGATTACCTGGGAGACTAACAGCAACTTCAACGCGGGAGCCGAGTTCGAACTGCTGGGCGGTCGCATCACCGGTAGCGCCGAATACTTCAACAGAGTCACCACCGATATGCTCTGCTTCGTATATGTGCCTCTCTCGGGCGGTTACGGCGGCTCTTACGACAACGTCGGAAATATGCTGAACCGGGGTCTGGAGCTTGACCTGACATTCTCACTTGTCCGCAGACGCGACTTCAATTGGAATCTCAGCCTGAACGCCACCAGTTTCAAGAACAGAATCACTATGCTGCACGAGGACAACAAGAGCGCCGAGCTCGACGGTCACTACGGCTACATAAACGGATCTTACTTCTACGGCGAGGGACTGCCGCTGCATACCTTCTACATCAAGCGTTACGCCGGCGTGAACGAGCAGGGTCAGTCGCAGTGGTATGTGAAGCAGGACGGCACGGACGAGCTTGCCAAGACTTCCGACTACACCAAGGGATCCTACTTCAACTGCGGAGACGCCGATCCGGACATCTACGGCGGCATCGGCACTTCCCTTACCTGGAAGGGCTTCGACTTCTCCGTGAACTTCAACTACAGCATCGGCGGCAAGGCCATCGACTACGGCTATGCGTCCCTGATGGCGAATCCTAATGTGCAGAATACCGGAAGCAGTTTCCATAAGGACCTGCTCAAGGCCTGGTCGGAAACGAACCGCGATTCAGACATCCCGCGTTTCCAGTTCGCCATTCAGCCTGTCGACGATTATGCCAGCTCCACTTCGGACCGCTTCCTCACCGATGCCTCCACGCTCACCCTGCAGAATATAAATCTGGGCTACACCCTGCCTTCAGGTCTGACCCAGCGCGTCGGACTGAGCAAGGTGCGCGTCTATGCTGCGGGCGAGAATCTCTACTATTGGAGCAAGCGCAAGGGCTTCGACCCTCGCGGAAGCTTCTGGGGAACCACCACTACCTCCACCTATGCTCCTGTCCGTATGATTACGGGCGGCGTAACTTTAACCTTCTAAGGAGAAATGATTATGAAAAGATTAATAGTTAATATCGCTGCGGCGGCCCTGCTACTCGGCTGTACCTGCGCCTGCATAGAAGAGACTTTCCCTACCACTGTGGCTACTCCGGAGAAAATCGAGAAATCCTCTTCCTCGCTGGAGTATATGCTGAACGGGCTTTCGTCTTTCCTTATGGATTACGACACCTGGGGGACCTCCGCGAACTACAACGACTGGGGCTACCCTTGCCAGATGTATATGCGTGAGGTGATGGGCGAGGACTTCCCGGTGTATGACGCTCTCTACGACTACTGGAGCTACATCGAGTCGGGGAGCAGCCTGCGTTATGCCGCCTACTATACCTGGTTCTATTATTACTCTTTCATCAGGAACGCGAACAACGTAATCGCCCTCGTACCGGATCCCGACAGCGTTCCTGAAAAGTCGGCTCAGAGTCTCGGACAGGCATCCGCTTACCGTGCGCTTATGTATATGGACCTTTCCGCCCTCTATGAGTATCGCACCACGGAGGTGGAAAGCCTCAACTCCGAGGCGCAGGCCAGCAAGATAATGGGCCTCACGGTTCCTATTGTGGACGAGAACACCAGCAAGGTGGATCTCCAGAACAATCCCCGCGTGCCGTTCTACACGATGTACCGTTTCGTTATGACCGACCTGAACCGTGCGGAGAAGTATCTTCACGGCTATGAGCAGAAGACCACCGCAAATGTGGACCTCGGCGTGGTTTACGGTCTGAAGGCACGTCTCTGGCTGGATATGGCGAGCCGTTTCGACAAGGACGCCTCGGCTCTCGCGCTGCAGAGAAGCGCGGAAGGCACGGACGACTATGACGACCTGGGAGTCAGCACTGCTATGGAATGTTACGCCAAGGCCGCCGAATATGCTGAAAAGGCCATAGCCTGCGGATACACCCCTCTCACGGAGGACCAGTGGATGGACACCAAGACCGGTTTCAACACGGCCCAGCCGTCCTGGATGCTCGGCACCTACGTGACATCGAAGGAAGAGGTGAACACCTCCTACTATTACTGCTCGTTCGTGGCCCAGATGACCTCCGAGCCGACCTGGTCTATGGGAAGATACGGCAAGGCTTTCCGCTGCATCGGCAAGTCCCTCTATGACAAGATCTCCGATTATGACTGGCGCAAGACCAGCTGGATCGCTCCGGAGGATGCGGGCAAGACTCCGATTCCGTCGAAATACCGCACGGACCTCGACAGCGAGTCCTGGGCGGAGCTTCCGGCCTACGCGAACCTCAAGTTCCGAGCGGGCAGCGGTTCCCTGAACACCATCGAGACGGGCCTCATCGCCTCGCTTCCTCTTATGAGAGTGGAGGAGATGTATTTCATCTATTTCGAGGCCATCGCCCACACCCGCAGCGTAGCCGCAGCTGCGGCCGCGATGACGGACTTCATAAACGCCTACCGCTACAAGGGCGGCACATACAGCTGCACCGCAAGCGATATGAGTTCATTCATCACCGAGCTTATGGTCCAGAGGCGCATAGAGTTCTGGGGAGAGGGCATCAATTTCTTCGCCTACAAGCGTCTCGCCCTGCCTGTCACAAGGTCTTACACGGACACCAACTGGATTTCCGCCCACAGGCTGAATACCAAGGCCGGCTACGTCGCTCCTTGGATGAACTATGTTCTGCCGGAGTACGAAAGAGACAATAATCAGGCTGTCATTCTGAATCCGGACCCGTCAGGTGCCATCATTTCACAATAAAAAGATTATAAGGCTATGAATCATAATATGAAGACATATCTTTATGCGTCGCTCGCCCTTCTGGGCCTGACTCTCTCCTCCTGTAAAGGGAGCGAGGGCTATGAGCCGGGCCCGGAGCCGGCCTCTGACAGCATCGAGGCTTATTTCCTTTCCTCGAATCCTGCAGAATACATTCTCGGCACCGATGCCACGAGCATCACCCTCGAAGTCGGCAGAATGAAATCTGACTTTGCAGCCAGCGTTCCCGTAACGGTGGAATTCCAGGATGCCTCATTCGAGATTCCCGCCACCGTGGAATTCGCGGCCGGAGAAGCCACGGCGGAGTTTACGGTAAACTTCCGCGATATGCCTACCAAGGTGGAACAGCAGTTCATCGTCCGCATTGCAGGTGACAACGCGAATCCTTATGCTATTCACGACGGCTCGGAACTGTACTCCGGGAAGGTTCTCGTCTCCGAGTGGAAGAAAGTGGTCAGCGGCGCTCTTTTCTGGTTCTCTACCATACTGCAGGCGCAGGTCACCTCGGACATCTACTGGCTCGACGGCTTCAACCGTTTCCGCATCGAGAACTTCCTCGGCACGGGATTCGACCTCAGCTACAGCATAAACAACTCCGAGTTCGATCCGGAGGACATCAGCACCTGGACGGGAGAATTCAGCCCTCTCGACCACTATGCCGAGGAGGCCACGGATGACGACTACAAATACTGGAGTCTGCGGGACGCTTCCGGAAACTATTTCGAGTGGACTCCGGACGGTGCACCGGATGCCGTTACAGGTCTCTTCGTGTACCGCACGGACTATTATTCCGCCATAACTATGGACGGATCCACGTCCCCGGACGCCTACTTCACGACATATATGAATACCGCCAGCGGCAAATACGACGGCTGGGAGTACATCTATGCCTACTGGACAGAAGCGGACGTAATCAAGCCATAAAAGTCTAACATTATATGCATAAACAGAATATGAACACAATATTGACCTTTATCCGCAGGATGGCGGGACTGATTGTCCTCGCTGCGCTGGGAACTGCAGTTCTGTCTTCCTGCAAGGAGGATGATCCGGTCCCTACGCCTCTGGATGCTCCTCAGGCAAGACTTGTCGCGGCCACGGTCAGTTCACTGACGTTCACGTGGGATAAGGTAACAGATGCTGTCCAGTACGGCTATCAGCTTGTCGGCCCGGACGGTTCGGATTTGGACGGCGGCACTACAACCGCTACAAGTGCCGTATTCACCGGTCTTAAGGACAATACGACATATATGGTCAGAATTTACGCTTTTGCCGCTGTCGCGGAGCCTTCTCTCGGGACCTCAGCCGCTTTCGAGGTTCAGGGGAAGACGGAAGCCATAGTACCGCTCGCCACTCCGGTACTCAAGGTTGAGGCCGGAGAGGGTACGGCCGCCATCAGCTGGGAGGCGGTGGACAATGCCGACTCGTATGCCTACAGTTATGTGGTGGATGGTGGTACGCCTGTTACAGGTTCGACGGAGGACACTTCATTGACTCTCCTGAAACTTGAGGCCGGCAACTATGTTTTCTATCTCCGGGCGGTAAGCGAAAATGAAGCCTACAGTGATTCTGAAGAGGCGATGGCCGAATTCGAGGTCAAGTCGGCCGCGAGAAGGGAAAGCTGGAGAGTGACGGGAAGCGTGGATGATGGCGGCGGAAACACTTGGGCAGCGACGATGGTAGCCTGGAGCGACGGAACCTACACTCTCAAGGACTGGTACAATGTCGAGGGCTATGACTTGGAGTTCTACCTGAACGCAGACGGTTCCCTCTCCGTCACCAACTATTACGAGCCTTATTATCCGAACATCTGGGTAATCGCCGGCGATGATATTGACAACGGCTGGGTTCATCTTTATACCGCGACATACGGCTCCAGTTATTATTCTTACTTCGACGGCGACAGGACAGAGGGCTATTTCTATTGTTACAGTTACAGGACGGCCGGCTATTATCAGTTCACTTGGGCTTCATCTGGAGACTCCGTGACTGTCGATGACATCGTGGGGACTTATTCCCAGAACAATACTTACCAGTTCTGGTATAACAGTGCCTGGAACAATTATTCTTCCACGAACGATGTCACCGTCACCAAGGTGGACGATACGACTGTCAGCATCGAAGGCTTTATGTACGCTCTTTCAGACGGAGGCAAGGCAATCAATGCCGTTCTGGATGCCGGAAGAGGCACTCTCTCCATATCGCCTCAGAATGTGGACGAGTGGTACAAGCTGGCTGGGCAGGAAGCAGAAACCGACTCCGTGACCGTCATCTGGGAAAACGGGGTGCTCACTTTCGGCGACTGGTCTCTGTGGTATGACGGTTATCAATATGCCTACAGTACGGAGACCGTGCTGACCAAGAAATAAAAATGTCTCGTACAGATAATACAACACATTAAAACCTGCAAATATGAAAAGAATCTTTACAATTGCCCTCAGGGCGGCCACGGTGCTCGCCCTCGCAGTGCTCGGCTCCGCCGTTCTTTCTTCCTGCAAGCCTGAGAAGAAAGACCCTGTACAGCTGACCGCCCCGCAGCCGAAGCTCTCGGCCGCCACGGTCAACACCCTCTCTTTCACCTGGACCCAGGTCGCCAATGCGGCGCAGTACACCTATGAACTCCTCTCTCCGGACGGATCCAAGGCCGACGGGGGGACTACTGCCGAAACCAAGGCCGAGTTCAAGGGTCTGAAAGACAATACCGCCTATACATTCAAGGTAGTGGCTTATCCCGCTTCGGGCAGCGAAGATTATCTGGCTTCGGTTGCGGGACAGTGCATCGGAACTACTGTCGCGGTGACACCTCTCGCCAAACCGGTCCCCAAGGTGGAGGTCGGTGACGAGTCTGTGACGGTCTCCTGGGATGCAGTGGCGAACGCTGCCTCTTATGACTACGCTTATGCCGCAGAGGGCGGCTCCGCAGTCACCGGCAATACTGCGGAGACATCCCTTACCCTCAAGCTTGATCCGGGGAAATACACTTTCACGCTTCAGGCCATAAGCTCCGATGCCGCCTACAGCGCTTCCGAGAAGGCAAGTGCTGAATTCGAAGTGAAACGTCTGGCGGAATGGAAAGTCCAGGGGACTTTCGAGGACGGCGGAGGTAAAATCTGGATAGACGAGATGGTCGCCTGGAGTGACGGCAGCTATACCATCAGGAACTGGTACGGAATCGAAGGCTACGACTTCGAGTTCGTGCTCAACGAAGACGGAACCATCGGAATCACGAACAGCACCTCCGAAGATCCGGACTATCCGAAGGTCGAGTCGGGAGATGGTTCAATCTCCTTGTATACCGGCATCTATAATGGTTATCCATACTCCGGTTTCGAAGGAGACAAGGAGGAGGGAATCTTATGGTTCTCAAGCTATACTACAAACGGTGACTGCGTGTTCACCTGGCCGGTTCGCACCGTCACTATGGATGAAGTCGTCGGAACGTATGCTCAGGACAATTCATATTATTTCTATGATTATGACTATTCGGACTGGATCCTCTACAAGTCTGAGAATGACGTCACCATCACTAAGATCGATGATAAGACTGTAAGCATAGAAGGCTTTATGTATCCGGCGGACTATGGCGGAAAGCCGCTCACAGCCACTCTTGATTCAGAAAAGGGTGCCTTGATAATACAGCCTCAGCAATTGACGGAGTGGTACACGCTGGCGGGCGACACCGATAAATCCGGTGTAATCGCGAAATGGAATGGGGGGACTCTCACATTCTCAAGCTGGTGTCTGTGGTATAATGGTTATTATTATGCGTATGACTATTACACCGCCCTCACGAAGAAATAATCTTCTTGCAGTGTAATCCCTCAACAATTAAGGATGACTCCGGACTCCGGGGTCATCCTTTTTTAAACGCCACGCTTACCGTCAGCGAGCTGCAGCAGATACTGGCCGTACTGGTTTTTCTGCATCGGCTGAGCCAGAGAGCGCAGCTTGCCGGAGTCTATCCAGCCCTGGCGGAACGCTATGGCTTCGAGACAGGCGACTTTCAGCCCCTGCCGCTTTTCGATGACCTCCACGAAGGTCGAAGCTTCGCTGAGAGAGTCGTGCGTGCCCGTGTCCAGCCAGGCGAAGCCGCGTCCGAGCAGCTGCATCTTAAGGGAGCCCCGCTCCAGGAAGGCCTGGTTCACGCTCGTGATTTCCAGCTCCCCGCGTGAAGACGGAGTGATGTGTGCGGCTATGTCGAGCACGTCGTTCGGGTAGAAATACAGGCCGGTGACGGCATAGTTGCTCTTCGGTTCCGAGGGCTTCTCCTCTATGCCGAGCACATTTCCGTCCCCGTCGAACTCAGCCACGCCGTAGCGCTGCGGGTCCGCGACCCAATATCCGAAGACCGTCGCCTTGCCGTCCGTCTGCGCTGCGCTGACTGCATCCTTCAGCATAGGAGTGAAGTGACTGCCGTAGAAGATGTTGTCCCCCAGAATGAGACAGACGCTGTCATCCCCGACGAAATCCCTTCCGATTATGAACGCATGGGCGAGGCCGTCAGGCGAGGGCTGCGGAGCGTAGCTGAACCTCAGTCCGAGGTCGCTTCCGTCTCCCAGAAGCCGCTTGAAGCCCGGCATATCCTCGGGAGTGGATATGATGAGGATGTCCCTGATTCCGGCGAGCATAAGCACGGACAGGGGATAATATATCATCGGCTTGTCATAAACCGGGAGAAGCTGCTTGCTGACTCCCTTGGTCACCGGATAAAGGCGTGTGCCGCTGCCTCCGGCCAGAACTATTCCTTTCATTGTATGTCCGATTGCAGAACTGCCGCAGAAAGCAGTTCAATTGATTCATAACCCGATCAGTCCCCGGAAGCTTCATCCCCCGCATCGTGGGCCTTCTCCCAGATGTAAATCTTGTCGCCGCGCCTCAGGCGCTCGAAGCCCGGATTCTTGTCTCCCGGTTTTACGGCCACGGAGCAGCGCACTCCCTTGCCGGCCTCGGCTGCGCTCTTCAGATTCACCCTCATATCGTCCACGGTGAATTCCACCACCCCAGTAGTCGCCCCGATGGCCATCACCTCGTCTCCAAGGTGCAGCGGAGAGCTTTCCACGGTGATTTCAGCCACTCCGATGCGGTCGAACCAGTTGGTGACCTTGCCGCAATAGACCTTTTTGCGGGAGGCCTGGCTCCCGTAAACATCGCTCCACTGTCCGAGATAGGCGCCCTGATAATAGCCGTCCCAGAAGCCCCTGTTAAACACTTCCCCGAGTTCAGTCTTGAGTGATGCGGCGAGCTGCGGAGTGTAAGCGCCCTCGCAGACGGCGGCGGCCGCCCTGCTGTAGCAGGACGCGCAGCGCTTCACATATTCCGCGCTGCGGGCCCGTCCCTCTATCTTGAACACTTTCACGCCCGCAGCGGTGATTCTGTCCATAAACTCTATGGTACACAGGTCTTTAGGCGACATTATGTATTTATTGTCGATGTTCAGCTGCCGCCCCGTCTCCAGATCCGTGACCTCGTAGCCCCGGCGGCAGACCTGGTAACAGGCACCGCGATTGGCGGAAGCTCCGTAGGTATGGAGCGAGAGGTAGCATTTGCCGGAAATCGCCATACAGAGTGCGCCGTGCGCGAACATCTCGATGCGCACGAGCTTGCCGGACGGGCCGCAGATGCCCTCGCGCACTATGCTCTCGTGGATGTCTTTCACCTGGTCGAGACTGAGTTCGCGCGCCAGCACGATGACATCCGCGAACTGCGCGTAGAAGCGCAGCGACTCGACGTTCGAAATGGACAGCTGAGTGGAAATATGCACCTCCAGACCGATGGAGCGGCAATACGCGATCGCCGCCATATCGGAGGCGATGATGGCGTCCACTCCGGCCGCGGCAGCCGCGTCCAATGCCGCCCGCATCCCGGGCAGGTCCTCCTGGTAGAGAACGATGTTCAGGGTCATATAGCTCCTGACGCCGCTCTCCCGGCAGATGCGGACTACCTCGGGGAGATCTTCCGGAGCGAAATTGCTCGCGGAATGCGAGCGCATATTGAGGTTCCCCACGCCGAAATAGACCGAGTCCGCGCCACCCTGTATAGCTGCGCGCAGGCATTCGAAATTGCCCGCGGGGGCCATTATTTCCAGTTCTTTCCTGTCCATACCGCTTATATGGATCTGCCTACGAGAGACTCGGCGAAGCGGCGGAGCATCTCGATGCGCACGGAGCTGACGCTGACTTTCAGGGCCGACTCCATAGCGAGAGAGGTCAGACGGGAAATCTCTTCGATCGCGTCCTTGTCCACGCCGAGAGCGTTATATACACTTTTCACCGCACGGACCTTGGCCTTGCGCTCGGCCTCAGTTCCGACGGGCATCGCCATAGCCTCGTTCAGCTCGCCTCCGTCCTCGTCCTTCTCGCGGGCGCGGGTAAGCAGCCAGCTTTTCTTGTTGTTCACGATATCACCTCCGATGGGCTTGCCGAAGACGGCCTCGTCGCCGTAGGTGTCCAGGTAGTCGTCTGATACCTGGAAGGCCAGACCGAGCTGATAGCCGTACTCATACATAAACTCCGCATCCTGCGCGGAGGCACCACCGATGATCGCGCCGATCTTCGCGCAGCAGGCCAGAAGAACCGCCGTCTTGAGACCGATCATCTTCATATATCCGCCCATACTTACCTGCGGCAGCTTCTCGAATTCGAGATCAAGCTGCTGCCCTTCGCACACCTGTGCGGCCGTAGATACGAAAAGCGGCAGTACGGTTCCGAGGTATTTCACGGGAACCGAGGCCATACGGCGGAAACTCTCGATGTTCATCACGTCGCCGGAGAGGATGGCGGTATCCTCGTCCCACTTCTTCCACACGGTGGGCTGTCCCCGGCGAAGCTCCGAGCGGTCCATTATGTCATCGTGGATGAGCGTGAAGGAATGGAAGATTTCGAGCGCGAGAGCGGGTTCCACGATGACATCGTAGAGGTCGTCCCTGAAGATGGAATATGCGAGTATGCAGAGCTTCGGACGTATGCGTTTCCCGCCTATGCTCAGCATATAGCGGAGCGGGTCATACAGTCCCTCGGGCTGCTCCGCGAATTTCACATCCTCGAAAATCTCCTTTACGACTTGATTTATGTAAGCTTCTGAAATCATAGATATTATGTGGTTTGCATCCCTCCTGGCGGCCGGCCCCGGCGGGACGGCGATTCAATTTCCCTTTCCTCGGAGCCACGCGGCCATAGCCCTCAGGGCCTTTCCCCTGTGCGAGATGTCATTCTTCGCCTCTTCGGAAATCTCGGCGAGGGTACAGTCCGGAAATTCGTCGGCGATGAAGACCGGATCGTAGCCGAAGCCGCCGCAGCCGGACTTGCCGAACGCGATCCATCCCTCCAGAACCCCCTCGAAGCGGAGCGTCTGCCCGCCGAAGATGAGCGTCACGACACTGCGGAAGCGGGCGCGGCGACGCTGCGGCGAGTCGATTCCCTCCATCTCGCGCAGGAGCTTGTCCATACACGCGCCGAAGTCGTGCCCATCCCCGGCGTACCTCGCGGTGCGGACCCCGGGAGCTCCGCCGAGCGCATCGACTTCCAGACCCGTGTCGTCCGCAAAACAGTCGAGCCGGGTGCGGGAGTGGATGTACTCCGCCTTCAGCTGCGAATTCTCTTCAAGCGTGCTGCCCGTTTCGGGAATGTCCTCCGTAATGCCGAAGTCGGCCGGAGTGCTCAGGCGGAAGCCTTCGCCCAATATTTCTTCTGCTTCGCGGAGTTTTCCGCGGTTCGATGTAGCGAAAATGATATTCATTGATGTCCGTGTGGAACACAAATATAGTATATTTTCACATAAAACAAGCCCGAACTTGTACTTAAGTGACAAGTAATTCTTACCTTCGCGGAATGGAATTTGAATAAAATCCGCGCGTTATAATAGCATTATGAAGAAATTAGTATCAGTCGCCGTGTTCTGCATCATTCTGGGCACGTCCGCTTCGGCCCAGAGCAGAAATTTCAAGCTCGGGCAATGGACGGAAATACAGAACGCCATACTCAAGGAACTGAACGCGTCATATGTGGATTCCCTTCCGCTGGACCGCATCGAGCGCGCGGGCATCGACGCTATGCTCGAAAGTCTGGACCCGTACACCATATACATCCCGGACGAGGAACAGGAAGACCTGGAGATGATGCTGAGCAAGACCTACGGCGGATTCGGCGCGTTAATCTACAAGCCGGACATAGACGGGAACGTCATAATATCGGAGCCTTACAGGAACTCTCCGGCGCATCGTCTGGGCTTTGTCTGCGGCGATGAGATCGTCGCCATCGACGGAGCGCCCGTAAAGGGACTCACTGCCGCCGAATGCACGGAAAAGATGAAGGGCAAGCCGGGAACCACCGTGGTCTTCACGACAAAGCATCTCCGCACGGGGGTCACGGACGATGTCACGGTGACTCGCGAGAGGATTCATCTTCCCGATGTGGAGTACTACGGGATGGTGGACGACACCACGGGTTACATCTCCCAGACCGGCTTCACCGCAAACGTCTCCGGCGAAGTCCGCTCGGCGGTGCTCGACCTGAAGAAGCGGGGAGCGAAGCGGCTTGTGCTCGACCTTCGCGGCAACGGCGGCGGACTGCTTCAGGAAGCAGTCAATATAGTATCGCTTTTCGTGCCCCGGGGTTCCCTCATCGTCACCCAGAAGGGTAAGGACGGCAGCGGATATTATGAATACAGGACTACCGCGGAGCCTGTCGACACCTTGATTCCGATAATCGTGCTGACCGATTCGGGGACCGCTTCCTCTTCAGAAATAGTTTCCGGGGCCCTTCAGGATCTGGACAGGGGGACCGTTATGGGTACACGTACATTCGGCAAGGGTCTGGTGCAGTCCCTCCGCCCTCTCCCCTATAACGGCTCTCTCAAGGTCACCACGGCGAAATACTACACTCCGAGCGGACGCTGCGTACAGGCCATAGACTACAGCCACAGGAACGAGGACGGGAGCGTCGGACACATAGCGGACTCCCTTACCCACGAATTCCGCACCTCGCGCGGACGCATCGTCCGCGATGGCGGCGGCATAACTCCCGATGTCATCATCGAAGGCAAGGACTACAGCCGTCTGACCTGGTCGCTCGTGATGAACGGGGTCGTGGACCACTTCGCATTGGACTTCGTCCGCAGGAACTCCTCCATCGCCCCCATAGACGAGTTCCGCCTCAGCGACGAGGAGTACGAGAATTTCATAAAGTTCGCCTTGAACGAGAATTTCGATTACCGCTCAAGCGCCCGGACACTCTTCGACCAGATGAAGAAAGAGCTCGGACGCGAGGGGCTTGATACGGCGATGGAGGCGGAACTCGCAGCTCTCGGCAAGGCTCTCGATATGGACAAGGAGACTTTCCTGCGTCTGAAGAAAAATGAAATCGTGCCTTTCATAGAGGAGGAGATAGCTGTGCGCTATTATTTCCAGGAGGCGGGCGTACAAGTGCGCCTGCGCTATGACGAGCAGCTGCACAAGGCTCTCCTCAGTCCGCTTGCGGTCAGCTGCGGCGAGTAGCCCCGTGCGAAAAGACATATAACCACCTGCATAACCATATAATCTGATAACACATCGATATGTTGCCGATCGTAACAGTAAAAGCCGAACTTACGGCTGAGGATTGCCTCCGCATCGTGGAGCGCCATAAAAGAACATTCACCTACCCCATCCACCGCCACACGACGGTGGAACTGAACTTCGTGCAGCACGGCAAGGGCGTGCGCAGGATAGTGAGGGACAGCAGCGAAGTGATCGGAGAGTACGACCTGTCCCTTATCGGCGAGAACGTGGAGCACGTATGGGAGCAGGGCGAGTGCAGCTCCTCCGATGTCCGCGAAATCACCATACACTTCTCCGCAAACCTTTTCGACGGGAATTTCATCGGGAAGAAACAGTTCGCCTCCATCAGGAAGATGCTCGAGAATTCCCGGCACGGACTGGTGTGGGGGATGGACACCATAATGGAGGTTTACAGTCTGCTGAACGCTCTCGCCTCCGAGCAGAACGGATTCGAGCAGTTCCTGCTGTTCCAGAAGATGCTTCATATACTGTCGAACTCTCCGTCCCGGCAGCTCACTTCAAGTCCCGAGCCCAAGGCGGTTTCTCCGGCAACTCAGGAGAATGATCCGATAGCCCTCGTGGCGGAGTATCTCAAGGACCATTACACCAGCGAGGAGGTGAACCTCACATACCTGTCCAGACTTGCGGGGATGAGTCCGACCGCGCTCAGCCGCGTGTTCAAACAGAAAAAGGGCATCACCCTGTCCGCTTACCTCATAGACTTGAAACTCCAGAACGCCGCGCGCCGCCTCATAGATACGGACGAGAAGGTCGCGGACATCTGCAAGTCCTGCGGATTCAACAACCTGTCGAATTTCAACCGCACCTTCAAGGCCCGCAAAGGCAAGACCCCGAAAGATTACCGCAGTCTCTACAAGAAGAATAAAATCACCGTCTGATGAAACACACCTTCCCCATTATGGCCGCAGTCCTGGCCTGTGCCGTCTCCTGTACGGACAGTAAAGTGAATACCCTCGACATAATTCCCTGTCCTCTGGAGATGACTCCCGCATCCGGGGTTTACGACCTGTCCCGGGGAGAGGTGACATTCACGATAGACAGCCTGATGGCCCCCGAGGCCTACACCCTCAAGATTACGCCCCGGAAAGCCGTGGTGAAAGCCGGAAGCGAGGCGGGCGTTCTCTATGCCCGGCAGACTCTGAAACAGATCACAGTCGAGGACGGAGGAGCGCTGCAGTGCTGCGAAATTTCGGATGAGCCGCGCTTCGCCTGGCGCGGACTGCTGCTCGACTGCGCAAGGCATTTCTACACTGTCGAGCAGGTGAAGAAAGTCCTCGACATAATGGCTTACTATAAGCTGAACCGCTTCCACTGGCATCTGACGGATGACCACGGATGGCGGATAGAGATAAAGAAACATCCGCGCCTTGTGGAGGTCGGGGCTTTCGGAGATGTCGGTTCACATTCAGTCCCGGACCCCAATCTTGTGGGCGAAATCCTCTACGAGGGCTATTACACGCAGGAAGACATCAGAGAGGTCGTCTCCTATGCATCGTCCCTGGGCATAAGCGTGATTCCGGAGATAGATATGCCCGGACATATGACTTCCGCGCTCGCCGCATATCCTCAGCTCGGCTGCACCGGAGGACCCTACAAGGTGGTCAATGTCGTGGGGCCGCGCGGCAAGGGGCTGGGCAAGGAGAACCTGTGCATCGGGAACGATGAGATCTTCGACTTCATCTCCGACATTCTCGACGAGGTCTTTCCTCTTTTCCCGGGCGAATACTTCCACATAGGCGGGGACGAGTGCGTGCCGGACAGATGGAACGCCTGTCCGAAATGCCGCAAACGCCTCCGCGACGAGGGTCTGGAGAGCGGGGAGTACTCGGACGCGCAGCTGCTCCAGAATTATTTCACCCGCAGGGTGCAGAAGATGCTTCAGGAGCGGGGGCGCAAGATAATCGGCTGGGATGAGATTCTGGACGGAGAGCTGGAGGACGGCGCCACGATTATGTCCTGGAGAGGGACTTCGGGAGGAAAGCGTGCGGCGGAGCGCGGACTGGACGCTATTATGACCCCTATCCGCCACTGCTATCTGGATTTTCGCCAGAGCGATGACCTCGAGCACGAGCCTATCGCGCTGAACGGAACAGTTTCCGTGGATTCAGTCTATGATTACGAGCCGCTCGAGGGGCTCACGGAAGAGGCCGCCCGCCATATCATAGGCGTGCAGGGCAATCTCTGGTGCGACGTGGTTTCCACGCAGGAATACCTGGAATATATGCTTCTGCCGCGTCTGGCAGCCCTGAGCGAAGTCCAGTGGTGCGCTCCGCAGAACAAGAACCGCGAGAGGTTCCGCTCCGCTATGGACGCTCATCGCCGCTACTACGAGGAGCACGGCTACGTCTATGCCAAGCACCTCTGGGGCATCATCGGCCTGCCGGGCCACGAGTACCGCATTCAGTAATGCGGACGGCTCCACGTCGAGAACAGGATCACCCCTCAGACATAAAAGATTAGGCGACACCCTTCCCCAAAGGTGTCGCCCGGTATATAAAACGAACTTAACAAATAGACACGAAATGATGTTTCAAATGTCCACTGCAAATGTAGGCACTATTTTTTAATATCCAAGCTTTTTCTTTCGAAATTTTAAAACGATTTTCACTTAAAATTTTTAACCCGTTGAAAGACTTCACTATATATCGAAAAGTTTTTTTCGTTTCAAGCGTTATTTTTCGCCCGACCCTCGGGAGACTCCGGCGGTGGGGTTGAAAAATGTTGTATTATTTTGCACGATTATGAAAATTGTGCTACATTTGCAGAAGGTTACACTAAAATTATCACCAAAATGGGTACGCTCAGGAATCTGCTCGTGACGGCGCTGCTCGCAGCGTCCGCCGCTTTTTCAGCCGCCGCAGGCGAATGGATACGCATAAACCAGGTCGGTTATCTTCCGAACGCCTCTAAGGTCGCAGTCTATATCAGCAACTCTCCGCAGCCGCGTGAAGTCACTTCGTTCACGGTAATCGACGCGGCAACCGGCGGGACCGTTTACATTTCCGCCCCCGGTGACATCCGCAATACCGGAGCCACAGGAGAGCTTACCGCTACATTCAGACTGAATTTTTCTCCCCTGACCGCCGAGGGAACTTATTATCTGGTGGCGGACGGGGTCAGATCCCCGGAAATCAGAATCGGCACCCGCGTCTATGACGGCTCCGCCGATTTCGTCCTCAACTATATGCGTCAGCAGCGCTGCGGATGGAATCCGTTTATGAAGGACAGCTGCCACGTCCACGACGGCTACATCCGCTATCATCCGGAAAAGGAAGGGCAGCACATAGACGTGCGCGGCGGCTGGCACGACGCTTCTGACTGTCTTCAGTACACCACCACCTCCGCGAATGCCATCTACCAGATGATGTTCGCCTATCAGCAGAATCCGGAAGCCTTCGGTGACGAATACCTCTCGGACGGGACTCCGGGCAGCAACGGCATTCCGGACATCGTGGATGAAATCTATTGGGGACTCGACTGGCTCGACAGGATGAATCCCGAGCCGGGCGAATTCTATAACCAGATAGCCGATGACCGCGACCACGTGGGTATGCGCTTCCCGGCACGGGACCACGCCGATTACGGCTGGGGTCCGAACAACGGGCGCCCCGTTTACTTCATCACCGGCGAGCCTCAGCAGAGATACAAGGGACTGAACGCCACTCAGGGCGCGGCCAGCACCGTCGGCAAGTTCGCCTCCGACTTCGCCCTCGGCGCGAAGATCCTCGCGCCGTTCTATCCGGAATTCGCCGCGAAGATAGGCGCTAAGGCTGCGGACGCCTATCAACTGGGCATAGACAAGCCGGGAGCCTGCCAGACAGCGTCCGTTGTCTCTCCTTATATATATGAGGAAGACAATTGGGTGGATGATATGGAGCTCGGAGCCGTGGAAATGTACCACAGGACAGCGGACGAGAGATACCTCGCCCAGGCTATCGAATACGCCCGCCGGGAACCGGTCACGCCGTGGATGGGGGCCGACAGCGCAAGGCACTACCAGTGGTATCCGTTTATGAATATGGGGCATTACCATCTCGCGAAGGACGGTAACGCTAAAGTCTCCCGGGAATTCATCCGCAATATCCGCTCGGGCATCTCCCGTACTTTCGAGAAGGCTGACGGAACCCCGTTCCTCTACGGCATCCCGTCCATCTGGTGCTCGAATAACCTGACCACCGCTATGCTCACCCAGTGCATCCTCTACCGTCAGCTGACCGGCGACGAGACCTATAAGGAGATGGAAGGCGCACTGCGTGACTGGCTTATGGGCTGCAACCCTTGGGGTGTATGTATGATAGTGGAACTGCCCGGCGCGGCGGTCTATCCGACCCAGCCGCATTCGTTCATTCCCAAGTTCGCTCTGGGCAACACCACCGGCGGCCTCGTGGACGGTCCTGTTTACCCGACCATATTCGAGAGCCTGAAGGGTGTGAATATGGAAGGCGGCATAAACTATATGGAGGTGCAGCCGGGCGTGATGGTCTATCACGACAGCATTCACGACTACTCCACGAATGAGCCGACTATGGACGGTACGGCATCCCTTACCTTCCCTCTCTCGGCCTACGAAAAGGAAGGCGCACAGCTGCGCGGCATAGTGGAAGATGAAAACGGGGTGGTCACCCGCGTGAACACCGGCGAGAAGAAAGTGTACCTCGTCTTCACGGCACATTTCAGCACGGGGGACAAGGGGCGTTTCGAGAATTTCGACGGAGTGGTACCTGTACTGAACACATTGAAGGCCAAGGGAGTGAAGGGCTCCTTCTTCCCTACGGGAGAGTGCTTCCGCCAGAGCAGATACAGAAATGCCATAAAGCGCATCATCCGCGAGGGCCACTATCTCTCGGCTCACTCCGACAAGCACTTGCAGCTCTGCAGCGGGAAGCGCAGTCTCGTGACCGCCGATTCGCTCATCCGCGACATCCGCAATATGGAAGCCGAACTTGGCTCCTTCGGCCTGGAGAAAGCACAGTACAGCTGGATGATTCCTCCGTACGAGAGCTGCGACGCCTTCTCCGCCTATATACTTAAAGGTCTGGGATACAAGCTTGTGAATCCTACTCCGGGCCTCGTGACAAGCCACGACTGGATGGGACCGGACTCTCCGTCCTATCTGAGCGCCGCGACTATGGTGCAGAACATCAAGGACTTCGATGAGAGCTACGGACTGAACGGAGCCGTCATCCTCATACACGCGATGAATTATCCGGACAGGTCCGCGGACGACCGGGTCTATAGCCATCTGGACGAAATCATCGACTACCTGCGCGGACGCGGATATGATTTCGGTACTTTCAAGGAACTATAGGTTATGGCAGTTATTGCGATAGATCTGGGCGGAACCAAAGCCCTCGGAGCCGTCTTCGACGGCGAGGGAAATAAGGTCAGGGAGGAAATCCGTTATCTGAACGGAGCCGGGGGAGACGAAGCTGCGGACTTGACCGCCGAACTGGTCTCCTCACTCAAGGATTCCTATGCCTCTGAGAGCATAGAGGCCGTCGGGGTATGCGTCCCGGGAATCGTGTATTCGAAAGATGACACGGTCTGGGCTCCGAATATCCCCGGCTGGAGCAGATACCCGCTTAAAAGGCGCATCGCCGAAGCGGCAGGCCCCGGCATAGAGATAGCCATAGAAAGCGACCGGACCTGCTACATCCTCGGAGAAGTGTGGAAAGGAGCCGCGAGAGGCTGTGAGAACGCCATCTACATCGCCGTGGGCACGGGAATCGGAATGGGGATTCTCGTCGACGGACGGATATTGCACGGCGCGAACGACATAGTCGGCGCCTGCGGCTGGATGGCTCTCCAGTACCCGTATGTCGAAGATTACATCCCGACAGGCTGCTTCGAGCATTACGCCTCGGGAAACGGCATCGCGACGCAGATCCGCAAAGCCCTGCGCTGCGCCCGCAACTACAGCGGAGTGCTGAGCTGCAAGCCGATAGAGGACGTGGACTCGCACGACGTGTTCTCCGCATACGATCAGGGAGACCATCTCGCGACCAAGGTGCTCGACAAGGCGGTCGAGATGTGGGGAATGGCCGCGGCCAATGTCGTAAGTCTCTTCAACCCGGAGAAGGTCATTTTCGGCGGCGGCGTTTTCGGGCCTGCCGGCAGGTTCCTGGGACGGATTTACGATGAAGCCTGCAAGTGGGGCCAGCCTATAGCGATGCGGGACGTGCAGTTCTGCGTTTCGCAGGTGCAGGGAGAGGCCGCCCTGTACGGCTCGGCCTACCTCGCCATAAGAGCTGCAGGCTCCGAGTAGGACAATGAAAAGAAGTACAATATATGAATAAAGGATATTCGACCCCCAAGGTATTCATCGCCGCCTGCGCGGGAATGTCGTTTTTCGGAATGGCGATGCTCTCGATGGCCCCTATTCTCGGAAGACTGAACGAGATGGTCTCGGGGGCCAACGCTCTGCCCTCCACTATGTCTCTGGGCATCCTTCTGGGGACAGTGGTTTTCGGCCCGGTAGTGGACCGCTTCGGCTACAAGTCGCTGATGGTCGTCGCATCGGTGATGGCTCTGGCCGGAGTACGGGGGCTTGCGGGCTTTCAGGAGATTCTTCCTCTCCACATCTCCATATTCTGTCTCGGCTTCGGCGGCGGAGTCCTTAACGGAGCGACCAATGCTCTGGCCTCGGACATCTACGATGATGACAGAAGGGGAGGGCGGATAGCTCTGGTGGGCTCGTTCTACTGCATCGGGGCGCTCCTCTGGACTTTTATGAACCTCTTTACGGAGGACTTCACGATTCCGCTGGACATCGTCTCCGCAGTGATGGGCTTTTCCATAGCATATTTTCTCTGCATCAGCTTCCCGGCGGCCAAGCCTTCCGAGGCAGTATCTTTCAGGAAAAGCGTAGGCCTGCTGAAATATCCCGCCCTGCTGCTGCTTGCGC
Source organism: Bacteroidia bacterium (assembly GCA_030529945.1). Classification (GTDB taxonomy): domain Bacteria; phylum Bacteroidota; class Bacteroidia; order Bacteroidales; family UBA932; genus Cryptobacteroides. The sequence goes on from JAUMVX010000002.1 coordinate 53,836, forward strand.
TCGTGCTCTTCTTCGAAAGCGGTTTCGAGGGGGCGCAGGGTAACTTCAGCGCATTGTTTATGGAGAGGGGGAAAGGATTGGACGCGACAGCGGCCAAACTGGCTATGACGATTTTCACGGTGGGGATGCTCGCGGGCAGGCTCCCGCTCGGCAAGGTACTCTCGCGCATAGGAAATCTCGGTGCGCTTTACGTCTATCTGGGTATAGGGCTTGCGGGCGTGCTGCTGCTGTCTTTCGCGTCTTCGACCCCGCTCTGGGCGTACCTGTCTCTGGGACTCATCGGTTTCGGAATCGCCGCCACCTATCCGGTGATTCTGAATTATGTCGGCAGTGCGTTCAGAAATCAGTCGGGCACCGCGATGTCCATAGCCCTCTTCGTCGGTCTGCTCGGGCAGTTCACCTGTAATAAGCTTGCGGGCGCGGCTTTCGATGCGGGGGCTTACGCCTTCCTCCCGATAATGCTGTCCTCCGCCGTGTTATGTATGATGGTCATAGCGCCCCTCGCCGTGAAAGCGGCTTCCAAGATAAAGAATCAATAATCAACAATAAAACAATTCATTATGTTAGCTAAAGAATGGAAAAAGAATGCCATCAGCGTGATGGACGAAATCGAGTCGACTCAGATGGAACAGATCAGGAAAGTGGCGGAGGTTATGGCGGACTGCATCCAGTCCGGTCATCTCGTGCACACTTTCGGCTGCGGCCACGCCAATCTCCCCATCGAGGAAATGTATCCGCGCATCGGCGGTATCGTGGGTTTCCATCCGCTCTGCGAGCTTCCGCTCACCTTCTTCACCCATATCACGGGAGAAATGGGAATTAGCCAGTTCCTCTGGCTCGAAAGGGCGGAGGGCTACGGCCAGGCCATAATGTCCAGCTGGAATTTCGAGAAGGAAGACCTGCTCTGGATTTTCTCGCACACGGGAGTGAACGCGGTGAACATCGATGTGGCGAACGAGGCCCACAAGAGAGGGATGAAGGTCATCGTCTGCGGCTCCGCCAGCCGTACCGGCGACAAGAAGCCTCGTCATTCCGGCGGAAAGAACCTCTTCCAGATTGCTGATTATGTGGTCGATACCTGCTGTCCGCTCGAGGACGCGTCCGTTCCGCTGAAGAATCATTTCGACAAGATAGGTCCGCTCTCCACTATGGCCTCCGTGACCTGCGTATGGATGATAATCACCACAGTCTGCGAGATTCTCGCCGACAGGGGAGTGAAGCTGCACATCAATCCTTCCCACAACGTTCCCGGCGACACCACCGCGAGAGAGCGTCTGGACGCGGCCATCGAAGCCTATAAGGCAAGCGTGAGACGCTGCTAGGGCGATGTCCGGGTTCAAGATAATCCGAGGAGGGAAAGTTTTTTCCGGAGGGGGCTTCGTCCGGGCCGACGTCATCATAGACGGCGGCGCCATAACTGAAGTCACCTCCGCCCCCGTCGAAGTGGAGGGGAGTGAATGTATCGATGCCTCAGGGATGTATGTAGTCCCGGGAGGCATCGATATCCATATCCACGGAGGCGGCGGGCACGAGTTCATCGAGGGAACCGAGGAGGCCTGGCGCGCCGCAGTGCGCGCCCACGCCTTCTATGGGACTACTTCCCTTCTTCCCACCCTTCCGGCCTGTCCCGTGGAGACGATCCGCAAGGGCATAAGCATCTGCGAAAAGCTGGTCTCCGAGCCGGACAGCCCGGTCCTGGGACTGCATCTGGAGGGGCCTTACCTGAATCCCGCGAAGGTCGGAGCCATCATCCCCGAATACGTCACGCCGCCTGTAAAGGAGGACTATGAGAGCCTGCTTGACTCCACTTCCGTCATCAGGCGCTGGGATGCCGCGCCGGAACTCCCCGGTATGGAGGAATTCGGCCGCTGCCTCGCACGACACGGCGTTCTGGCTTCCATAGCCCATACCGTGGCGGAGTATCCTCAAGTGAAGAGGGCCTTCGACGCCGGCTTCACTCACGCCACTCATTTCTACAATGCGATGACTTCCGTGCACAATGTCCGGGAATACAAGCACGAGGGTACCGTGGAGAGCGTCTATGCGATTCCTGAGATGACCGTGGAGGTCATAGCGGACGGGAAGCACGTGCCGCCGCTCATTCTGAAGCTCATCTGGATGGTGAAAGGCGCGGACCGTACGGCCCTCGTAACTGATGCGTTGGGCTGCTCCGCAGGTGCTTCCACCTTCATCTTCGACCCGCGTGTCGTCATTCACGACGGAGTCTGCAAGCTCTCCGACCATTCCGCTCTGGCGGGCAGCATCGCCACGATGGACCGCCTGATAAAGACCGTGACCGAGGCTGGAGTCCCGTTCGCGGACGCCGTCAGGATGTCTTCAGAGACACCCGCACGCATTCTTCACGTGGAAGGCCGCAAGGGCGGCATCTCCCAGGGCAAGGACGCGGATATAGTACTCTACGATGCGGACATCTCGCTGCGTCTGGTGATGCAGGCGGGACGCATTATCCGCAACGAACTCTGAGACCCGCCGCCTCCGCAGCCGGTATAAAAACGTTTTTTGCCGCAGAAAGTCGCGCTTTTGTGGTGAAATCTCCGCCGCGTTTGGCGAAATCTGACGCTTTGGGTCAAATTCTGGATAGCTTTGCCGGCAAATCCAAATACTATGAAGATTACCGGAAAGAATGTGCTGATTACCGGCGGAGCGTCGGGAATCGGAAAGTTGATGGCGGGCATCTGTCTCGAGAAGGCCGCCTCCAACGTCATCATCTGGGATGTGAACCAGGCTAATCTCGACCGTGCGGCCATAGAACTCGGAACGGTGAGACCCCGCATCGGTGGAGCCGCGCACGGACAGCTGCACTGCTATGCGGTCAATGTGTCGGACAGCGATACCATAGCGTCTTCATATCTGAAAGTGAAACATCAGGTCGGGGAGGTGGACATCCTCATAAACTGCGCGGGCGTAGTGCGCGGAAACAATACCTTCGACGCCCAGACGATCCAGGACATCCGCCTGACTATGGACGTGAATGCTACAGCCCCGATGCTGGTGGCTCTCCGGATACTCCCGGATATGCTCCGGCGCGACAGCGGCCATATATGCAATATAGCCTCTGCGGCCGGTATGCTCGGAATGCCCAGACTGTCAGTGTATTGCGCGAGCAAATGGGCGGTGATAGGATGGACAGAGTCTATGCGCGTGGAGCTGAAACAGGCCCGCAGCAAGGTCAGAGTCACCACCGTCGCCCCGTATTTCATTAACACCGGAATGTTCGACGGAGTGCATTCGAAGATATTCCCGATACTCAAGCCCGAAAGGACGGCGAAAAAGATAGTCAAGGCCATCGAAAAGGGCAAATCCTTCAAGGGCATCCCCTTCTCGTACCACTTCATAAGAAGCTGTCAGGCGCTCCTGCCGAACGTCCTCTTCGATTACATATTCGGAAAGATATTCGGCATATATTCCGTGATGGACCGTTTCACGGGAAGAAAAGAGAGCCCGGCTCCTAAAAATGCGGCGCAGCCGTTCACAAGAAAAGCAGTATAGTTATGGAAAACACCCCGGAAGAACGCATAAGGGAGATTTACGAAAAGCAGCGTGCATATTTCCGCAGCGGAGCCACCCTCAGCACGCAGTTCAGACGCGACAGCCTGAAGGCATTCGAAAAGGCCGTGCGCAAATGGGAGCAGCCGCTGTGCGACGCCCTCTGGAAAGACCTCCACAAATCCTACGAAGAGGCATATCTTACCGAAGTCAGCATTCTGCTCGGCGAACTCCGCACTCATATCCGCAAGCTGCGCAGCTGGGCCGCGCCCCGGCGCAAGTCCACGCCCTTGAAGATGTTCCCATCCTCCAGCAGGATAGTGGCCGAGCCTCTGGGAAACTCGCTCATCATTTCTCCCTGGAACTATCCGGTCCAGCTGCTTCTCACTCCGCTTGTGGGGGCGATTTCAGCCGGCTGCACGGCTCTCCTCAAGCCCTCGCCCTATGTCCCGACAGTGTCCGGGGTCATAGAGGAAATGATAGCGGAAACCTTTCCCGAAGAATACATCGCCACAGTGCAGGGGAACAGGGAGGTGAACACCGCTCTGCTGGACTTGCGCTGGGATATGATCTTCTTTACGGGAAGTCCCTCTCTGGGCCGCGTAGTGATGAGCGCCGCCGCGAAGAACCTGACTCCCGTGGTGCTCGAACTCGGAGGCAAAAGCCCCTGCATCATAGACCGTGACGCGGACTTGAAGATTGCAGCCCGGCGGGTGGCCTGGGGGAAGGCCCTGAATGCCGGCCAGACCTGCATCGCCCCGGATTATCTTATGCTCCACGAAAAGATCAAGGACGAGTTCCTTGCATACCTGCGCGAGGAATTCACCCGTCTTCTCGGCGAGAATCCGCAGAAAACCCGCCATTTCGTGAGGATAGTCAGCGACAAGGCCTTCGACCGCCTGAGCGGCTATCTTTCGGACGGCAAGGTGCTGTTCGGAGCGCATACGGACAGGCGGGAGCGCTACATCGAGCCTACCGTACTCGACCCTGTCAGCCCCGACAGCCCGATAATGCAGGAAGAAATCTTCGGCCCCATCTTCCCTGTGCAGACATTCGGAAATCTCGACGAGGTGATAGAGTTCGTGACCTCCCGAGAGAAACCCCTGGCACTCTACTACTTCGGCAAAAATGGAGATAAAGTGCTGAAACACACCTCTTCCGGCGGGGCCTGCATAAACGACGTCATTATGCATATCGCAAATGAGAACGTTCCTTTCGGCGGAGTCGGCAATTCCGGTCTGGGCAGCTACCACGGAAAACTCAGCTTCGACGCGTTCACCCACTACAGGGCCGTGATCACCACTCCCGCCCGTTTCGACGTGCCGCTGCGCTATATGCCATATCGGATGTTCGCCCTCGTGAAGAAATTCCTGTAGAGGAGATCGAAAATATAAGATTGGCCGCTGCGCTCGCAGCGGCCAATCTTTTTTCAAGCTCTACGACGAGGAACGCACCCGCCCCCTCGCGCTAAGACCCCAGCACGATGAGCAGCATACCCGCGAGCAGCACCGCGAGGTCGAAGGCCTTGGCGCGGATGTTCTTCTCCCGCAGCATCAGCGCTCCGAAGACGAAAGGCACGATGACGCTGCCGCGCCGCACGATGGACACTATCGAAAGCATAGTGTCAGGGCAGCTCAGGGCGTAGAAATAAAGAAAGTCGGCCATAGTGATGAGAACCGCGATCAGCGGCAGAGTCCAGTCCCAGCGGAAAGGCTTGAACCACTCTGACGCCCCCTCTCCGGCAGTGTCCGCACCGCGCTTTCTCCACAGCTTCATCCCCAGCAGCAGGAGGGCCATAATGGCCGTGATATAGACATTCGTCCAGCTCTGCACGAAAAGCGGCTCCAGGGATTTCATTATATGCCTGTCATACAGCGCACTTGCCACTCCGGTAGCCACGCTTATGGCAAGAGCGAGCATCCCCCGGCTTCTCGTGAAGCTGACGCCTTCACGGCTGCTCGTGCGGCTCAGCATAAAGAGGGCGTAGAAAGAAATGATGCTGCCGGCCCACTGGAAAGCGTTGAGCCTCTCACCGAAGAGCAGCAGCGAAAAAAGCAGTACGAACACCGGCCGCGAGGCTTTCACCATACTGACCGTCGTCAGCGGCAGCAGCTGCATCGCCATCAGCCCCGAAACCCAGGACGAAGTGACTATCAGAGCCTTGATTACCAGCTTCATATGGTCTCCCGCAGAGCCGCAGCTCAGCATAGGAGCGAGAATCAGCGAGGAGAAAAGCGTCGAGAAGAAAAGCACGTGCAGCACGTCGTTTCTCCTGAGCGAATGCTTCTTGGCCACATCGTAGAAGCCCAGAAAGACAGCCGACAATACCGATGCCCAGATCCACATACTCCCTTACAATGTCTGTCCTCCAATGAACTCCCTCATAATGGAGGTCGGCGGAATCGCCGCGATTTCCCGTGGAGTCAGCGTAGTCATATGACTCATATACTCCAGCAGACTCTTGGCCTTGGCATAGGCCGGCGAGGATTCGCTGATGCCGCAGAGCAGCGGCTCGGCATAGTAGCGCAGCAGCGGAATGTCGTAGAGCATCGAGGAATTGAACACCACCTCGGCATTCTCCTCGAAAGGGAAGATGTTCAGAGTCTCCCCCCGGCGAACGCTCGGCCAGCGGAGGATGTTAGTCTCGGGAGAGATTCCGCGCGTGCGGTTGTCGCGCACGATGCGCCGTATCAGACGTTTGTCGGTGGTCGAACAATGCACTTTCTCACCCCCGTTCAGAGCGGACAGGGCCGAGATATAGACTTTCAGAATCCTGTCCCGGTCCACTCCGGGAGTCAGCGCCGGATTCAGGGCGTGGATTCCTTCCATAAAGAGTATATCGTTCTGTCCCAGCTTCATACGTCTGCTCTCGTCCATAACGCTCTCCCCACGGACGAAGTCGTAGCGCGGGATGATCACTTCGCGCCCGGCGAGCAGGTCGTTCAGGTTCGCATTCAGCAGCTCGACATTCATCGCTCCGAGACACTCGTAATCCTTCTCCCCGTTCTCGTCCAGCGGAGTCTCCTCGCGGCTGCGGAAGTAATTGTCAAGCTCTATCACCTTCGGATTCAGCCCGAGCACCCTCGCCTGCTGCGCGATTCTCAGCGAAGAGGAGGTCTTTCCGCTCGAAGAAGGCCCCGAGATCATAATGATGCGACACTCCCTCCTGCGCCAATAGACCAGATTCGCGGCCTCGGCGTACTTTCTCTCCTGCCGCGCCTCGCAGAGATTTATGAGTTCTATTCCGTGGCCTGCGGCCAATGCTGCATTGACTTTGTCGACCGTGTCCACGCCTATCGCGTAGCACCAGTCCTTGTATTCCTGCCTTGCGGCTTCAATCTTGTTCATAACACTTCTTTCAGATACTCTCCCGTGGCTGAATCCTGCGCCTGCGCTATCTGTTCCGGAGTGCCTTCCGCGACTATCCGGCCTCCCCCGGATCCGCCCGCCGGCCCCATATCCACGATCCTGTCCGCAGATTTCAGCACATCGAGATTATGTTCTATTATCACTACGGTATTGCCCTGGTCCACGAGCTTCCCCAGCACGCCCAGAAGCACTTTTACATCTTCAAAATGCAGGCCCGTAGTCGGTTCGTCCAGCACATAAAGTGTCCTTCCCGTCGCTTTCCTATATAATTCGGACGCAAGTTTCATCCTCTGGCTTTCGCCTCCCGACAGGGTGAGAGACGACTGGCCGAGCTGCACGTAGCCGAGTCCCACATCCACGAGAGCCTTGAGCTTCTGCGCTATCTTCGGAATCCCCCGGAAGAACTCGTAAGCCTCCGAAATCGGCATATCGAGCACCTCGGAGATGTTCTTGCCCTTGTAGCGGACCGCGAGGGTGTCTTCTTTGTAGCGTTTCCCCCGGCACTCGTCGCAGACCACGTTCACCGACGGCAGGAAATTCATCTCTATGACCTTTATGCCCGCTCCCTTGCAGGCTTCGCAGCGGCCCCCCGGAACATTGAATGAGAAACGTCCGGCCTTGAAGCCGCGCACTTTCGCATCCGGAGTGCTCTCGAAGAGACTCCTGATGTCGTTGAACACCTCGGTGAACGTCGCGGGATTGCTTCTCGGGCTCCGTCCGATGGGACTCTGGTCTATCTCTATCAGCTTGTCGATTTCCTCGTCCCCGATTATCTCCGAATATGGAAGCGCCCGCTCCTTGGAGCGATACAGTTTCTTTTTCAGCACCGGAACCAGAGTCTCGTTTATGAGACTGGATTTGCCGCTGCCGCTCACCCCGCTCACTCCTATCAGACAGCCCAGCGGCAGCCGCAGGGTCACGTATTTCAGATTGTTCCCGCTCGCTCCCTTGAGTATCAGGAACTTGCCGTTCCCCTTTCTCCTCTGTGCCGGAACCGGAATCGAATTCTCACCCCTCAGATACGGCAAAGTGACACTCCCAGTGGAGAATTTTCCATCCGCTGCGGCACCCTCGCTTACAGGGACCGGCCCGCCGTAGCAGATGTGCCCGCCGTTTTCTCCGGCCCCGGGGCCCACGTCCACGAGATAGTCTGCCGAGTCCATCGTCTCCCGGTCGTGCTCGACCACGATGACCGTATTGCCCTCGTCGCGCAGCTTTTTGAGCGAAGTTATGAGCTTGCGGTTGTCCCTCTGGTGGAGTCCTATGGACGGCTCGTCCAGTATATAGATGACATTCACCAGCTTGGAACCTATCTGTGTGGCGAGGCGGATCCTCTGGCCCTCGCCTCCCGAAAGAGAGGCCGTGGCCCGCTCGAGCGTGAGGTAATCCAGCCCCACATCAAGCAGGAAGTCCACGCGGTCGCCGAGTTCCTTGAGTATGTCGCGTGCGATGGCGTTCTCGCGCTTGCTCAGCTTTGCGGGGAGAGCGGCCAGAAAACCACGCAACTCGGACATTTCCATAGCGGAGACTTCACTGATGGTCTTCCCGTCTATCCGGAAGCAGGAAGCGGCGGCGTTCAGCCGCGTCCCCCCGCAGACCGGGCAGGTGACTTTCTCTTCCACATCGTCGAGCAGCCCCTGATAACCCACCATCTCGCTTGTGGCTCCGTCTCCTATGAGATAGAGTTCATCGGAACCGTAGATCAGCAGTGAAACCGCTTCGTCGGGCAGCTCTTCGATGGGCGAATAAAGGGAGAAGGCGTGTTTGCGGGCTATGGCGCGGATGATGTCGCATTTGCGCGTCTCGCGCAGTCTGCCCAGAGGAACTATGCCGCCCTCGGCTACGGAGAGTTTCCTGTCGGGGATGATGCTCTCCAGACTGACGTCAGCTATCGTCCCGAGCCCTTTGCAGTGGGGGCAGTAGCCCTCGGGACTGTTAAACGAGAAAGAATGAGGCGCAGGCTCCTGCAGCGAAATTCCGCTTTCCGGGTCCACAAGCTGCTTCGAGAAATGCCTGATCTGCTCTCCGTCCGCCTCCATCACCGCCAGCGTCCCCTTGCCCAGGTTCAGGGCGCGCGCGACAGAGTCGCGGATGCGCTTTTCGTCCCCTTCGCCGGGCTTTAGCTTGTCCACGACCAGCTCTATGAAGTGTGCCTTGTATCTGTCCAGAGCCTCCAGCTCATTGAGACTGAGAATCTCCCCGTCCACGCGGGCCTGAGTGAAGCCTTTCTTCCGGAGCTGCTCGAAGAGCTCGCGGTAATGTCCCTTGCGTCCCCGCACGAGAGGGGAGAGCAGAACGCATTTCACTCCCCGGTACTCCCGCATAATCAGGTCCACTATCTGCTCGTCCGTGTATCGGACCATCTCCTTGCCGCTTACCGGAGAGTATGCGTGCGAGGCCCTCGCGAACAGCAGGCGGAGGAAATCGTAGATCTCAGTGATGGTCCCGACCGTCGAGCGGGGATTAGACCCCGTGGTCTTCTGCTCTATGGCGATGATGGGGCTCAGCCCCCTTATATCCTCCACCTCGGGCTTTTCGAGTATCCCCATAAAATGCTTGGCATAAGGGGAGAGCGTGTTCAGATAGCGCCTCTGGCCCTCGGCGTAGATGGTGTCGAAGGCCAGAGAGGATTTGCCGCTGCCGCTCATTCCGGTGATGACCGTGAATTTTCCGCGCGGGATGCGGACATCCACGTTCTTCAGATTATGCGCCCGTGCGCCCGTTATTTCGATGAAGCCCTTGTCTTCCATTCCGCAGCGGTGTATCAGAAGCTGATGCCGTCCACGCTGCCGTCTTCACCGGCTTCGTTGAACGGCAGCAGGAACGGATTTGTACTGCGTTCGGTGGCGATGTCGGTACTTTCTCCGTGGCCCGGATAGACCTGGGTATCGCCCTCCAGAGGGATTATCTTCTCCATCAGCGAGCGTATCTCGCAGTCGTAATCGCCCCCGTAGAGGTCGCTGCGGCCTATCGCCCCGGCGAAAAGGGTATCTCCCGAAAAGAGGATCTTCTCGCCCCCGCAGTACCAGCACACGCTGCCCGGACTGTGACCCGGAGTGGAGATCACCTTCCATTCGCAGCCCAGAAGATTCAGAGTCTGCCCGTCGCTGATGTCCCGGCTGTCGAAAGAAAGGTCCACAGCCTTGAATCCGTAACGGAGCATCGACTCCCTGTGCTTGGCAGCCACTTCCAGATCCTTCGCGCTGAGGTAGGCCGGGACACCGCCGAAATGCGCCTGACAGTCCTTGAGTCCGTAGATATGGTCTATGTGCCCGTGGGTCAGGAATATGGCCTTCACCTTCAGCCCCGCGTCCTCTATGGCTCCGAAGAGAGTGTTCCTCTCCTCCAGACAGTAGAAGGCGGGATCCACTATCACCGCATCCCCGTTTCCGGATGAGGCCACCCAGCAGTTCTCTTCGAAGGGATTGAAGATGAATCGTCTTATTGTGAGCATATTAGAGCGAAGCGATGTTCTTAGGGTTGCAGAGTGCCTTGCCTTCTGCGGTATATGCGTATTCGATGCGGTCCGCGTAGAATTTCTCCACCTTGCCGCGGACTATCTTCGAAGTGGTGTTCATCATCCCGTTCTGCTCCGTAAACGGAGTGTCGGCCACGATGATGGCAGCCGGGAGCCATTTCTCGGGGAAGAGTCCCTCGCGTGCTCCGCCCTTGCGGTAGGAGTCCACCTCGCCCCGGAGGATTTCCAGCTGGGCCGTCTTGCCTTCCTCGGAATCCGGTGTGAGGCCCTTTTTCTGGACAGCCTCGGCGAGAGCGGTCTTGTTAGGCACTATGACCGCGACCGTGTAAGGATTCTGGTTATTGTGGAGGACGGTGGCGTCGATGTATTTTGAAGAGTCCGTCAGGCTGTCCTCGAAGCCTTCCGGCGAGTATTTCTCGCCGTCGGAGCTGATGAGCAGGCTCTTGAAGCGCCCCGTGACATAGAGGAAGTCGGGGTCTTCCCTGCAGATGTAGCCCCGGTCTCCGGTATGGAGCCATCCGTCCACTATAGTGGCGGCCGTAGCCTCGGGATTCTTCCAGTATCCGGCCATAACGTTCTCGCCCCGGATGACGATTTCGCCCGTCTCTCCGTCCGGCAGACTCCTGCCTTCCTCATCGCAGATCTTGATGTCCATAGGCTTCACGATGCGGCCCGAGGACCCGAAACGCGCGTGTCCCGGAGAGTTCGAGCAGATTACAGGCGTGGCTTCCGACAGGCCGTAGCCCTGGAAGATCGGCATTCCTATGGCGCAGAAGAATCTCTGAAGCTCGATGTCCAGAAGCGCTCCGCCGCCCACGAAGAAACGGAGCCTTCCGCCGAAGTTCTCCCTGACCCCGCTGAATATCATCTTGTCGAAAAGTGACATCAGAGGCTTTCTCCACCACATTTTCCAGCAAGGCTTGCCGGCATTGTAATATTCTCTGTTATAGACTGTCGAGTTATGAACGGCGAAGTTGAAGAGCTTCTCCACCTTCGGTCCCTTCTTCTTGATGCCCGCCTCTATGCTTTTTTTGAAATTGCGGGAGATGGCGGGAACGGAGAGCATCACGTGCGGTCTGGTTTCCCGGATGGCTATAGGGATGTTCTTCAGCATAGTGATGGCATTCTTGCCGCCCGGGACGGTGGCGATGCTTCCGCCGTAGGACATCATCACGTAGAATCCCGCCACGTGGGCGAAACAGTGGTCGAGAGGAGTGATGATGAGCATAACCTCGCCCTCGTTCACCCTGATGACCGACTGGCACTGCTCCACGTTCGCGGTGTAGTTCCTGTGCGTCAGAAGGATACCCTTAGGGTCGGCCGTAGTTCCCGAGGTGTAGGAGATGTTAGCGTAGTCGTCGGGCCCCACGCTCGCGATGCGTTTCTCGAGCTCGTCGGCGCGCTCGGCCATATATTTCTCTCCCATCTTCCGGACCTGTCCTATGTACATCTCGCCCTCCCGGAGAGGTATGTCGTCCAGAACGATGACTTTCTCGATGGCCGGGCACTGGGGAAGAACGCGGCGCACCTTGTCTATCTGGCTCTCGGACGCTATGATGAAGCGGGAATCCGAGTGGTTTATCCTGAAGCAGAGGTCGTGGTCAGATTCCAGCTTGAAGGAAAGCGGAACATCCACGCCGCCGGCATAGAGTATGCCCAGCTCGGTGAAAATCCAGAGATTGCGTCCTTCGGAAATGAGGGAGACTTTCTCGCCTTTCTGCAGCCCGAGGGCCATAAAGCCAGCTGCGTAGATGCGGCCCTCATCGCGGGTCGCCGCGAAAGAAGTTTCTGTCCATACGCCGTCCACCTTCTCGCGAAGGAAAGTCTTCTGCGCGTATTTGCCGGCATATTTCTCTACGAAGTCGATAATTGTGAGTCTTGGTCGTGTTTCCATATATAGTTCTTTTTTATATGTTCAGAGTATGGTTGCTTTTTTATATGTTCAGACTTGGGAAGAGGCCGAAGAGCTGTGCGTCGATCATATTCGTGACCTTGTCGAAGTCCTCCGGACGATTTCCGAATTTTATGGTGTCGGCATCGACGACGAGCAGCTCGGACGTGTAGCCCGAGATCCAGTCCTCGTAGCGGCGGTTCAGCCCCGTGAGGTACTCGATGCTTATGCCCTGTTCATAGTCGCGTCCCCTCTTCTGGATCTGGGCCACGAGATTCGGGATGGTGGAACGCAGGTAGATCAGCAGGTCGGGCGCTTTCACCAGCGACATCATCAGGTCGAAGAGGTCGGAGTAGTTCTCGAAATCGCGGCTGCTCATAAGGCCCATATCGTGGAGGTTCGGGGCGAAGATGCGCGCGTCCTCGTATATGGTGCGGTCCTGTATGATGACCTCGTCGCTCTTCTCGATCTCCACCACGTCCTTGAAGCGCTTGTTCAGGAAATAGACCTGGAGGTTGAACGACCATCTTTCCATATCGTTGTAGAAATCCGCCAGATACGGGTTGAAGTCCACGGATTCGAATCTTGGCGTCCATCCGTAATGTGCTGCGAGCATCTTGGTCAGCGTGGTCTTGCCGCTGCCGATGTTTCCGGCTATAGCTATATGCATATCAAATCAATGTTTAACCTGCAAATATACCTCTAAATATGTGATTCCTAAAATAAGTGATGATAAAAAACACCGGCATCCTCGGCTGTTGTAATCCCGGTTGCGTTCTCCGGGCGGTTCGCGGCGGCCGTCACTGCCGGAAAAGACCGAACAGCTCAGCGTCTATCCTGTCGGTTATGGAGGAGAAATCCTCGGGACGGTTCTGGAAGTCGAGCCCGTCCGCGTCTATTATGAGCTTGCGTCCTTCATATCCGGAAATCCATTTCTCGTATCGGGTGTTGAGGCCGCTCAGGTACTCGATGCTCATCCCCTGTTCATAATCGCGTCCCCTTTTCTGGATCTGCGACACCAGATGCGGAATGGAGGAGCGCAGATAGATGAGCAGGTCGGGAGCCTTCACCAGCGATATCATCAGACGGAAGAGGTCCATATAGGTCTCGAAATCCCGGTCAGTGAGGTTCCCCAGGTCGTGGTTGTTCGTCACGAAGATGTTCACGCCCTCGAAGATGGTGCGGTCCTGTATGATGGTTTCGCTGCTGCGCGCTATCTCCAGCACATCCTTGAAGCGGCAGGTCAGGAAATAGACTTCGAGGTTGAACGACCAGCGGGGGATGTCCTTGTAATAATCCTCCAGATAAGGGTTGTAGCTGACCGCCTCATATCTGGGCGTCCAGCCGTAGTGCTCGGAGAGCATTCTTGTGAGCGTGGTCTTCCCGCTGCCTATGTTTCCGGCGATTCCGATGTGCATATCCGTACCGTTGGGGGCGTAAAGATAGCACATTTTCCGCAATACTCCTACGAACTCCGGTATTCCGAAGGTGTCAGACCGGTATGGGCCTTGAAGAATTTATAGAATACCGACTGGTTCGGGAAGTTCAGTTTATAGACTATCTCCTTGATGGACAGCTCGGAATATTTCAGCAGATTCTTCGCCTCCATAATCACGAAGGCGTCGATCCATTCCGGAGCGGAACGGCCGGTCTGGGCCTTCACGAGCTTGGAGAGGTATTTGGGGCTCAGGCAGAGCTTGTCGGCGTAGAAGCTCATACTCCTCTCTTCGTTATGATGTTCCACCACCAGTTTTATGAAGGCGTCGGAAGTCATCTTCGAGCGCACGCTGCCTCTGTCCGCAGTCTTGCGGGCTTCTGAAATCTTTTCCGTCCACAGGTTCCCGAGATAATAGAATACGGACGAAACCAGATAGCGAAGGGCGTCGCGCGAGCGGGAGGCTCCGCTGTGGATAAGCTGCCCCGCTATCCTCATATACATCCGGCACATATCGAACTCTTCCTGGCTGAGGGTGATGCACGGGTTGTCCAGAATGCTGTTGCTCTCACGGTACAGGCTGTTGAAATCCAGACGGATAGTCGTCAGGAATTCGGGAGACATAGCCATTATCACGATGTCCACGTCCCGGATCTTATCCTCATCGGCCGGCTTCACGCGGCAGATGTTCCCCGGAGTGTTTATGACCAGAGTCCCCCGGCGGACGGTGAAAGCCTTGAGGTTCACCTCCAGGTCGATGTCGCTCCCCAGACAGAAATAAGCCATATAGCCGTTGAATCTGAAAGGCTTCTTCAGGAACTGCATCCTGTCATCCGATAGAATCCCGGAACCTGTCAGATGCGAAATGATGAAGTCGTCTGACAGACTGTCCACCTTGTCAGCCGGGAAGAGGGACTTCAATCCCTTGATGTCCAATGTAAATAGAGAATCAGCCATAATGCGCGGAGTAAAACGTCAGCAAATATGCGAAACTTATTCCATCTTGGACGGCCCGATTGTCAAAAAAATGAATTATTCGACCGTTTGACAATAAAAGGGGCCAAATTCTCTCAATTATCGGGGAAATTATTGTCGATTTGGAGCCAACTTTGCGGGGAGTGCCCGATGCGAATCCGGAAACGGGATTTGGCAGAATGAAAAGGTAAATAAGGAAAGAAAAATAAAAGATGAAAAAGATTAGACTATGCATCGTCGTGTTCGCCACTTTCTGCGGTATGCCTCTCGCTACCGCGCAGCGGACGCTGACTCTTGAGGAATGCCGCAGTCTGGCCCTCGAAAACAGCCGTGACCTCGAACAGGCCGCCACGAAGGTGGAGATGGCCGGCTATGACAGGAAAATAGCTCTTGCCAATTATTTCCCGAACATCTCCGCGACCGGCGCATACATCTATAACAATAAGAACATATCGCTCATAAGCGAGGAGCAGTCCGCCATACTGTCGGGCCTGGGCACTACGGTCCAGGGGCAGGTGTCAGACCTTGCCCAGAGTCTGACCCAGGCCATAATGTCGAATCCTTCCGCAGCCGTCGAATATATGAACAGCCCGCTGTGGCAGACGGTGCTCGGGACATTGTCGAAGACTGATGTCTCGGAGGCCCTGAATGCTGTCGGCCGTGAAATCGACGATGCGTTCCATCTCGACATAGAGAACGTCTTCGCCGGTGCGGTGAGCCTGCAGCAGCCGATATTTATGGGAGGCAAGATAGTGAATGCGAACCGGATAGCCGCTCTGGCGAAGGATCTCGCCGATGCGCAGTACGACAGTGAGCGCCGCGAGCTCCTGCAGAGTGTGGACCAGGCTTACTGGCAGGTCGTTTCCGTAGCCGCGAAACGCGATCTGGCCGAGTCCTACTCGGACCTTCTCCGCTCGATGGAGCGCGATGTCCAGCTGTCCGCGGACGAGGGCGTGGCCACGTCCTCCGACCTGCTCGCCGTGAAGGTGAAGGCGAATGAAGCTCAGATGCTCCTTACCAAGTCCACTAACGGGCTGGCTCTGGCCAAGATGCTTCTCTGCAAGCTGACGGGACTCGACCTGAACGCTCAGATACAGCTCGCCGATGAGGGGAGTGAAGTCATAGCGCAGCCGATTTTCGACGCCGACAAGGAATTGGACGAAGTCCTCGCGGACCGTCCCGAGACGCGCAGCCTCAGCCTCGGAGCGGACATCTACGGGCGCAAGATAGCCATCGCGCGTGCCGATATGATGCCTAAGCTGGCCTTGACGGCCAATTATATGGTCAGCAACCCGAGCGTTCTGAACGGCTTCAGCAAGGACTGGGGAGGGATGTTCAGCGCGGGCGTGGTGATGAATATTCCTCTGTTCCACGGCTTCGAGGCTCTGCAGAAGACACGCAAGGCAAAAGCCGAGGCTACGCTCTACCGCAGCAAATACGATGACGCGTGCGAGATGATCGCCCTTCAGCTCAGTCAGTTGAGGCTGAAAAGGGACGAGGCTTTCAGCAGGCTCCGTATGGCGGAGTCCCATCTGGACAGCGCGGAGGAGAATCTGCGCACCGCGACCATCGGCTTCAACGAAGGAGTCATCGACTCGAATACAGCTCTCGCGGCTCAGACAGCCTGGCTGCAGGCCCACTCGGAGTATATAGACTCCGCAGTCGAGCTGCAGATGACCGCGTCCGGACTCAGAAATGCGGAAGCAAGATAGCATTAATACCATAATCATCAGATAATAAACATTACAGATATGGAAAAGGTTAAGAAGAATTACAATCTTGTAATCGGAGTTGTGGCTCTGGTAGTGATAGTGCTGCTGATAGCGCTTGCCGGCTGGCTGGTTTCCAGACCTAAGCCGCTTGTAATCCAGGGCGAAGCGGAAGCTTCAGAGTATCGCGTATCCGGCAAAGTGCCCGGCAGAATAGAGATCCTTATGGCCAGGGAAGGCCAGCAGGTCCATAAGGGCGACACAGTGGCGACCATAGATTCTCCGGAGGTGAAGGCCAAGCTTATGCAGGCCGAAGCCGTGAAGAGGGCCGCCGAGGCACAGCGCAGCAAGGCGGAAAACGGTGCGCGCAGCGAGCAGATAGCCGGAGCATACCAGCTCTGGCAGCAGGCGAAGGTACAGGAGGAAGTTATGAAGAAGTCCTTCGACAGAATCCAGCGCTTGTATGACCAGAACGTGGTTTCCGCCCAGAAATATGATGAGGTGAAAGCGAAATACGACGCTTCCGTAGCCCAGAGTGCGGCGGCTGAAAGCCAGTATCAGATGGCTCTCAACGGCGCACGCGCCGAGGACAAGGCGACTGCCGCTGCCCTGGTGAACCAGGCCTCCGGCGCCCTCGCAGAGGTGGAGTCCTATCTTTCCGAACTTTATCTCACCTCCCCGGCTGACGGTGTCATTTCCGCCATCTATCCGAAAACCGGCGAACTCGTGGGTCAGGGTTCCCCTGTGATGAGTGTTCTCGACCTGAACGACGCGTGGTTCACCTTCAATATCCGCGAGGACTATCTCCACTCTATGAAGACCGGAGACAAGATCAGCGTGAGAGTTCCGGCTCTGGATGATGCGGTCTGCACCGCCACCGTCACTTACATCGCGGTACGCGAGTCATATGCCACTTGGAAGGCGACGAAGGAGACCGGCCAGTATGATGCGAAGACCTTCGAGGTCCGCGCGGTTCCGGACACTGTCCCTGAAGGTCTGCGTCCGGGTATGACGGTGTTACTTAAAAAATAATCCGAGATGAGTTCGTGGTCACAGATAAGGACGGTCATCAGACGCGAGATAGGAATCTGGATCAAGAGGCCCATCTATGTGGTGGGTTCTCTCCTGACCATCGTCTTCTGTACCGTGTTCTTCCTGACTTTCCTCAAGGATGGTCTGCCGTCCGACCTGCCCATAGGCGTGGTGGATTTAGACCATTCCACATTCTCGAGAAACTTCACCGCCCAGCTTGACGCCACGCAGCTCGGGGAGGTCATCCAGTACGATGATTTCGCTTCGGCCAGAAGCGCTATGCAGAAGGGCGAGATCACATCCTTCTGCCTGATTCCCGAGAATATGTATGCCGACGTGCAGGCCGGCCGTCAGCCTACGATGACTTTCTATGTGAACGGACTGTACTTCGTGGGAGGCGCTCTGGCCTGGAAGGATCTGCTCACTATGACGAACCTCACGGGGGGAGCCATAAAGCGTCAGGTCCTGAGAGCCAAGGGTATGAACGAGACTCAGATGCAGGGGCTCCTCAGGCCGGTGGACATAGATACGCATCAGATAGGAAATATGATGACGGACTACGGGGTGTATCTGACGAACAGCTTGCTCCCCGGCATCCTGGAGATGATAGTCATACTGATAGTGGTGTATTCCCTGGGTACGGAGCTAAAATACGGGACTTCGCGCCATCTTCTGGAGAAGTCCGGGATGTCCATCACGCGGGCTCTCGCGGGGAAACTGATCGTCTATACGCTGTATTTCTCCGTCATCGGCATCATAATGATGCTGATCCTGTATCACTGGATGCATTTCCCGATGCAGGGTTCCATCTGGAATATGTTCCTTGCCATAGTGCTGCTGGTGCTCGCGAGCGAGGGAGTCGCGGTCTTCATCATAGGCCTGCTCCCGGTTCTGCGCTTCGCGGTCAGCGTGTCGGCCATCTACAGCATACTCGGATTCTCATTGGCGGGGTTCACCCTGCCGGTGGAGACGATGATGCCGTGGCTGCAGGGATTGGCCGCAGCGTTCCCGCTGCGGCACTACTACCTCTTCTTCGTGCAGGAGAGTCTGTTCGGCGCGGGCTTCGCGGGCTGGTGGACTCAGGTCATCTGGCTGCTGGCGTTCCTGCTGCCGCCGCTTGCCGTGCTGCCACGTCTGAAGAATGCCTACATCTATCAGAATTACGCTAAAAATTAGAAGGTTATGAGTTTCGTAAAGACTTGGTTACATAATTTCCTGGACATTATGCTCCACGAACTGCGGGGCATATTCAAGGATGTCGGAGTGCTCATCATCTTCTTCGTGGGCGGATTGGGCTATCCGATAGTGTACAGCCTCGTGTACCATAACGGCATACTCGAAGACACTCCGATCGCGGTCGTGGATGACAGCGCGGATCCCTACTCCCGCCGCTACATCCGCGAGCTGGACGCGACGCGCGAAGTTTCGGTCGCCTACAGCTGCGTGAATATGGAAGAGGCCCGAAGCCTTCTGCAGAAGCGGAAAGTGAACGGCATAGTGTATTTCCCGCGAGACTTCGGCGAGAAGGTCGTACGAGGAGAGACCGCCAAACTCAGCATCTATGCGGATATGAGCAGCTTCCTCTATTACAAGAACCTGCTTATGGGCGCGAACTTCGTGATGCTGGACGAGATCAAGAACATTCAGATCGAGCGATTCTCCGCTGCGGGCTATTCGGGACAGACGCTCTCGCAGCTCGTGGAGCCGATGAAGTATGAGGACAATAATCCTTATAACCGCGCTTTCTCCTACGGAATCTTCTTCCTGTCAGCCGCGCTTCTGCTTGTGATACAGCAGACTATGTTCTACGGGATGTCTCTGCGGGCCGGCACTATGCGGGAAGAGAGCCATAGCCCCGCGCTGCTGCCTTCTGTAGTGGAGGGGTCCGGAGTCGGGAGAGTCGTGCTGGGCAGGGGAGCGGCATATTGGCTGCTGTATATGGGTATAGGAATGTATATCGCCTATATAATACCTGCAGCCTTCGGTCTGCCGCAGAGGGGCGATTTCCGGGATATCTTCATCCTGCTGCTCTTCTTCATCACCGACTGCGTGCTTTTCTGCTCCACCTGGAGTTCGCTCATAACGCGGCGTGAGACGGTGTTCATACTGTTTCTCTTTATGTCGCCCGTCGCGCTCTTCCTTACGGGATTCTCCTGGCCGACCAGCGCATTCCCGGCTTTCTGGAAGTATTTCTCCTATATCTTCCCGTCCACTTTCGGCTGTCAGGCTTTCATAAACCTGAATACCGCGGGCGGAGATCTCTCCACCGTGCGGGATCTGATTGCGGCGCTTGCCGTCCAGACCATAGTTTACTATGTCCTCTCCAGCGTGGCCATCTATGTGGAGAACTGGATTATCCGCCACAAGGAGCTTCTTCAGCAGAAACGCAATCTCGTGGAGGAGAGAATCGGAAGAGGTCTCGGCGACCGCGTAAGTATGGACCTGTAAGTCCTTTCGGGAATCGGGTATCTGCGCGGAAAAGCGCAAATATTCAGTTTTTGACACCAAAAGTTCACCAAGTTCGTTTTTTTGCGTAACTTAGTGGACTTTTTGGTAGTTTGTCGCGGACGGGCCGCCCCGAATGGCCCTCCGGGAGACCGCAGACTCCCGTAACGGTGTATATACTAACTAATGATTAAGGATATGACTAAAAAACAGACCAATGTCGTGGCGATCGTGACGATGTGCTTCATCTTCGCTATGATATCCTTCGTTACCAATATGGCCGCCCCGTTCGGTAACATCTGGAAGGGAAACTACAGCTGGGCGGGAATGATGGGCAATATGATGAACTTCGCCGCCTATCTCTTTATGGGTATCCCCGCAGGCAAGATGCTGGTGAAGGTCGGATATAAGAAGACCACCCTCATCGCCCTCGCGGTAGGCTTCATAGGAATGACGATCCAGTGGCTCTCCAGCCGCGCCTTCCTCGGCGGCTCGGCGATATATGTCTATCTGCTCGGCGCATTCATCTGCGGTTTCTGCGTATGTATGCTCAACACCGTCGTGAACCCTATGCTGAACATCCTCGGCGGCGGCGGCAACAGGGGTAACCAGTACATCCAGATCGGAGGCACTATGAACTCCCTCGCCGGCACCCTCACTCCGCTTCTCGTCGGTCTTCTCATCGGCACCGTTTCCGCCGAAACCAGAATGAGCGATGTCGCCCCTCTGCTTTTCATCGCGATGGGCGTATTCGCCGTGGCGTTCATCATCATTTCTTTCGTAAGCATTCCGGAGCCGGCCGCAGAGCGCAAGAATGTCAAGTACGAGCACAGCGCCTGGAGTTTCCGCCACTGCGTCCTCGGTATCGTGGGCATCTTCTTCTATGTGGGCATCGAGGTGGGTATCCCGGCTCAGCTTAACTTCTACCTCTCCGACCCTTCCGAAAGGGGTGCCGGCATCCTTCTGAACGGAGCCGCCATCGGCGGCGCCATAGCGGCTGTCTACTGGCTGCTTATGATGGTGGGCCGCATCTGCAGTTCGGCCATCTCCGGAAAGGTGAGTACCCGTACCCAGCTCATAGCCGTATCTTCGCTTGCCATCGCGCTTGTGGTCATCGCCATCTTCCTTCCGAAGACGGTCACCGTCTCTATGCCGGGCTATAGCGCCGGCGAGGGCTTCGCTATGTTCCAGGTTCCGGCGAGCGCGCTTCTGCTCGTCCTCTGCGGTCTTTGCACCTCACTGATGTGGGGCGGCATCTTCAATCTTTCCACAGAAGGCCTGGGCAAATACACCGAGCAGGCTTCAGGCATCTTTATGATGATGGTGGTCGGCGGCGGCATAATGCCTCTCATCCAGGAATTCCTCGCCGGCAAGGTCGGCTATATGGGTTCATACTGGCTTGTGGTGGCGATGCTCGCCTACATCCTCTATTACGCCCTCATCGGCTGCAGAAACGTGAATAAGGACATCCCTACAGAATAGCTATAATATGGAAAAACAGTACGTAGTCGGTATCGACGTAGGTGGACAGACCACCAAGATAGGAGTTGTGGATGCGCGCGGAGACGTGCTCGCGCAGTCGGTAATCCGCTCCGACATTTATGGAGAAGACGCTTCGGCTTATGTGGACGCTCTCGCTGCGGCGGTGAAGGCTGTGGTCGCAGACTCCGGAAAGACCGAAGAGATTCGCGGCATCGGCGTAGGCGCTCCTAACGGGAACTACTATACCGGAACCATCGCTTTCGCACCGAACCTCGTCTGGGCGGCGAAGGGCACCGTGGATTTCGCCAAGATGCTTTCCGCGCGTCTGGAAGGTATGCCTGTCTCCCTCACGAACGACGCGAATGCGGCGGCTGTGGGTGAGATGACCTACGGCGTGGCCAGAGGTATGAAGAATTTCATTATGATCACCCTCGGCACGGGAGTCGGCAGCGGTATCGTGATAAACGGCCAGGTGGTTTACGGCTTCGACGGCTTCGCCGGCGAGCTGGGACATACGAATGCTGTCCGTTATAACGGGCGTGCCTGCGGCTGCGGCCGGACAGGCTGTCTGGAGGCTTACTGCTCCGCTATGGGCGTGGCCCGTACGGCCCGCGAGTGGCTTGAGTCCGGCACTGAGCCTTCCCTTCTGAGGGACGTGGAGAATATTACATCGAAGGATGTCTATGATGCCGCGAAGCAGGGCGATGCTCTCGCCATCAGAGTGTTCCAGTACACGGGACGCATTCTGGGCCGCTCTTTCGCGGATTTCGTGGCGTTCAGCGCTCCGGAGGCCATCGTTCTCTTCGGAGGACTGGCCAGGGCCAAGGAGTTCCTCTATCAGCCTATGGTGGAGGCTATGGACGAGAACCTTCTTAAAATCTGGAAGGGAAAAATCAAGATAGTCTTCTCCCAGCTCAAGGAGTCCGACGCCGCCATCCTCGGTGCGTCCGCCCTCGCCTGGGAACTTTAGAAACTTATTA
Source organism: Bacteroidia bacterium (assembly GCA_030529945.1). Taxonomy (GTDB): domain Bacteria; phylum Bacteroidota; class Bacteroidia; order Bacteroidales; family UBA932; genus Cryptobacteroides. The sequence continues at coordinate 76,139 of JAUMVX010000002.1, forward strand.
ATTTATAGTTATAAACGATGAAAAAAGTATTTTTTGCAGCCCTTCTGGGCGTTGCAGTTCTCTCCTGCTCACCTAAGAGCGGTGTAGAAGGCGGCACTTCAGCTAAGGATCTCCAGCCTACCAAGGCTCAGCTCGATTCCGTCAGCTATCTTATCGGTATCCAGTTCGGTTCTTTCCTCAAGAACTATGATATGAACGACCTCAGCTATGCCACCATCAAGGAAGGTATGGACGATTTCCTCGCATCCGAGGGCAGCCCGTACGATGAGGATTTCACCAAGCAGTTCAGGGTTAATCCTGACGAGATGAACAGCATCATCACCTCATATCTCCAGAAGAAGCAGCAGTACAAGCTTCTCGTGAACAAGGAGGCCGGTGACAAGTTCCTCGAGGCGAACAAGGCCAAGGCCAATGTCCAGACCACCGAGTCGGGCCTTCAGTATAAGATCATCACCCCGGGCAACGAAAAGCGGGCCTCTCTTCAGGATACCGTAGTCGTACGCTACAAGGGCACTCTCCTTGACGGCAAGGTGTTCGATGAGGTGAAGGACGATGCTGAACCTGCAAGGTTCACCCTGAACGGCGTCATCCGCGGATGGCAGGAAGGTATGCGGCTCATAGGTGAGGGCGGCGAGATCGAACTTTATGTTCCTGCAGACCTCGCTTACGGCGAGAGGGGAAACAGCGGCATCGAGCCTAACTCCACTCTCATCTTCAATGTCAAGCTCGCGGAGATTCATCCTGTAGCTCCTGCCGCCGAGTAGGGGAGATTCTTTAGAAATCATTTGATTGACCGGCCTCCGGAATCCTTTACGGACTTCCGGAGGCCGGTTGTCATTTCAGTTATTTTTTAGAATCACTTATTCTTCCGTCGGGGTGATCCAGCGTATGGAGGGGTCTCGCCGCCACCAGCTCAGCTGCCGTTTGGCATAGTGGCGGGTGTTCGTCTTGATGTCCTCCGCTGCCTTCTCCTGAGAGAGCTCTCCGTCCAGATAGGAAAATATTTCCCGATATCCCACGGTCTTGAGAGCGGTCAGGCTCCTGTACCGCTGAAGGGAGCGGACTTCCTCGATCAGGCCCGCCGAAAGCATCGCGTCCACCCTCCGGTCTATCCGCGCATAAAGCTCCTCGCGGGGGCGGAAGATGCCGATTTTTTCTATTTCGAAATCGCGGGCGGCGCCTGACGGACGGAACGAAGAATAGGGCTTCCCCGTAGTGAGGCATATCTCGACAGCGCGGAACACCCTCTGAGTGTTCGAGAGATCCATAGTGGCGTAGGCTTCGGGATCGAGCGTACGCAGGGTATCGCGCAGCGGCTCTATGCCCTCCGTTTCCAGACGCGTCTGCAGTTCCTTCCTTACGGAGAGGTCCGCAGTGGGCACGTGGCTCAGGCTGTTGCACACCGCGTCGATGTAGAACATAGAACCTCCGCACATCACCAGATTCTCGTGGCCTTCCGCGAAAAGTCGCGAGATGAGCGCGAGCGCCTCCGTCTCGTAAGTGCCTGCGGTGTAGTAATCGGTGACCGAAATGGTCTGTATGAAATAGTGGCGGACTGCCGCGAGCTGCTGCGCGTCCGGTACGGCGGTCCCTATGCTCATCTCCTTATATATCTGGCGGGAATCGCAGGAAATCACGGGGGAGCCGAGAGACTGTGCAAGACGGATGCTGTAGTCGGTCTTGCCGCTGGCCGTGGGGCCGAGGACTATGATGAGTTTTCTGCTCAAGAGTCTGCCCGGGAGGATGTCAGATGCTCAGGTCTTCAGTCCCGTCGTAGATTTCTACGCCGTCTTCATCACATTTACCTCTCGGCTCGTCATCTTCCTCGTCATCCTCCTCCTCATCATCTTCCGCCCCTTCGTCATCGAAGTCCTCATCGCCTTCGTCCTTGGAAAGCGCGTCGAGAAGGCTGCTCAGACCGCTCTTGCGGTTCCGGTCACTCTCGCTCGGCAGGTGCCTCTGGTCGTCCGGCAGGTCCTCGAACGCCACATAGCCGTTCTCGAACTCTATCGGGTTCGGCCCCTTGCTGTCCACAAGTACGGGAACGCGGGTCTCATCCGCCCCTTTTCTCTCGCCCTCGAGCGTGACTATGACGCTCTTGCGGTTCGTCACGTCATAGAAGAATACGAACGAACGGACACCCTTCTTCACGCTTTCCCTGATGCTCGTGCAGTCCACCGTGCCGAATCCCAGGTCCACAAGACCATAGCGTGCGACCACGCTCCCTACGGCATCCAGACCCTTGAACAGTATCACCTGATCGCGCGGGAAATCCATATCATCTCTCATCTGCTTGTAGAAAGAGTACAGCGAATTGTCGGCGTTTACATCGTAAACTCTATAGAATCCCTTTATGCCGGGAAGTGTGACGCGATAAGTGTAAACCATCAGTTTTGAACAGTTTTTTTATTTGAGCGAGCAAAGGTAAAGAAAAAATCACTAAATTTGAACAAGAGTTCATTCACGCCTTGATGGAGTCCTGCGCAAGCGTCCCGACGCCCCCGGGGACCTTTGTGCGTGGCGACAGTCCCGCAAGAGGATCGACAGACAGATGACAGACGTTTATTACAGCATAGCTTCACCTTCCCGTGGCCTGTTCAGGGACAACGGCAGCCGTTTCATCGCGCTGGCTTATCCCGTGGAGACGGTCGCGGAAGTGAAGGCCATAGTGGAAGGCCTGAAAAAGGAGTATCACGATGCCCGCCATCACTGCTTCGCCTACCGCCTCGGGCACACGGGGGAGGTCTTCCGTGCGAGCGACGACGGCGAACCGGCCGGTTCTGCCGGCCGCCAGATACTCGCTCAGATAGATTCTGCGTCTCTGAGTGATGTCCTCGTGGTGGTCGTAAGGTATTTCGGGGGCATAAAGCTGGGTATCCCGGGACTCATAAGAGCTTACAGGACTTCCGCCTCCGATGCTATCGAAAATGCCGGCACGGTGGAGAAAGTCGCCTCAAAGCTCTTTCTGGTGTCTTTCCCTTATCTGTCGATGAATGCCGTGATGAAGACGGTGAAGGATCTTTCCCTCACTCCGTCCGGACAGGAGTTCGGCAGCGCGTGCAGGATGGAATTGCGCGTCAGACTGTCCTCAGAGGACATTTTCCGTTCGAGACTGTCCGTTATAGATGGTGCTCAAATGGAGGAAATTGTTTAATTTTTAACGTAGATTTGGCAGATTCGTTATTAATTATTACCTTTAAGGACTTATAACGAATAAACCATAATAATTTTAAAAACTAATGTCTAAGGTTCACGTTTTCAATGCAGGTCCCTGCCTTCTGCCGCAGGCTGTTTATGATGCGTCCATTGAAGCCATAAAGGACTTCAAGGGGACTGGTGTTTCAGTGCTGTCCATCTCCCACAGGACGAAAGAGTGGGAGGAGACTATGAACGAGTGCCGCGCTCTCTGGAAAGAACTTCTCCACATCCCGGAAGGATATGAGGTGGTCTTCCTCGGCGGCGGCGCATCTCTGGAATTCCTTTACGTGGCTATGAACTTCCTCGAGAAGAAGGCTGCGTATCTGGACACGGGCGTATGGGCCCACAAGGCCCTGAAAGAGGCCCAGGGCATCGGTGAGGCGTATGCCATAGCTTGTTCCAAGGACAGGAACTACAGCTATGTACCTAAGGATTTCGAGGTTCCCGAGGATCTCGACTATCTGCACATCACCACTAATAACACTATCTACGGCACCGAGATCAGGGAAGATTGGGACTGCAAGGTTCCGCTCATCGCCGATATGTCCTCAGACATTCTCAGCCGTCCGGTGGACGTAAGCAAGTACACTATGATTTACGGCGGCGCCCAGAAGAACGCGGGTCCTGCGGGAGTCATCTTCGCCATCATAAAGAAGGATGCTCTCGGCAAGGTCAGCCGCTATATCCCTACTATGCTCGACTACCGCACCCACATCGACAAGGAGTCTATGTTCAACACTCCTCCCGTCTTCTCCATCTTCGTGATGAACGAGACCCTGAAGTGGGTGAAGAGCATCGGCGGAGTGGAGGCTATGCACGAGATTAACCTCCGGAAGGCCAAGACTCTCTACGACGAGATCGACCGCAACTCCCTCTTCACGGGTACGGCCGCCGTCGAGGACCGCTCCATAATGAACATCTGCTTCGTGATGGCTCCGGGCCGCGAGGCGCTTCAGGACGAGTTTATGGCTTTCGCCAAGCAGCACGGTATGATCGGCATCAAGGGACACCGCTCAGTCGGCGGTTTCCGTGCTTCCGTTTACAATGCCTGCACCCAGGAGGACGTGGACGCCCTCGTAGCCTGTATGCGGGAATTCGAAAACCTTCATAAACAGTAACAGGTATGAAAGTATTGCTCGCAACCCAGAAACCTTTCGCAGCAGCTGCGGTAGCTGAAATAAGAAAAGTGGTCGAGGATGGTGGACACTCCCTCGTGCTGCTCGAAAAATATGCCGGACAGTCAGACCTGGTGGCTGCCGTAGCCGACGTGGAGGCTATGATAATCCGCTCCGACAAGGTGACTGCGGAGGTTCTCGACGCCGCGAAGAATCTCAGAATCGTAGTCCGCGCGGGCGCGGGCTACGACAATGTGGACCTTGCGGCCGCGACGGCTCACGGAGTGGTGGTTATGAACACTCCGGGACAGAATTCGAACGCCGTGGCCGAACTCGCCATCGCGCTGATGATCTTTATGGCCAGAAACCAGTTCACTCCGGCCACGGGTACCGAGATTCAGGGCAAGACCCTGGGTATCCAGGCTTTCGGAAACGTGGGCCGTCTCGTTGGCAAGAAAGCAGAAGCGCTCGGAATGAAGGTTATGGCCATCGACCCGTTCCTTCCTGATGAGAAGATCATCGAGGGCGGAGCAGAGCCTGCCGGGTCGCTTGAGGCCCTCTACTCTTCCTGCGACTATGTTTCAGTACACATCCCGGCGACTCCGGAGACCATCGGCTCCATCGGCTACGACCTGATCGCGAAGATGCCGAAGGGCGCGACCCTCGTGAACACCGCCCGCAAGGAAGTCATCGACGAGGCTGGCCTCGAGAAAGCTCTCGAGGAGCGCCAGGACCTCAAATACGTCACAGACGTCGCTCCGGATAACCTCGCCGTTCTCAAAGAGAAATTCGGCCTCAGAGTTTTCGCCACCCCTAAGAAGATGGGAGCCCAGAGCGCCGAGGCCAATGTGAATGCCGGCATCGCCGCCGCCCGTCAGATTTGCGCCTACTTCGCTGAAGGATGCACACGTTTTCAGGTAAACAAATAGTATTATGGTAAAAGTGAGACCTTTTGCGGCGGTCCGTCCGCCGAAGAACATAGTTACCGAAGTGGCCGCACCTCCTTACGATGTGCTGAATTCGGAGGAAGCCCTCAAGATGGCGGGAGAGAAATCCCTGCTTCATATAACGAAGCCGGAAATCGACTTCGAACCGATGCTCCCGGACCACGACCCGCGGGTCTATGACCGTGCGGTGAAGAATTTCCGCGACTGGCAGGACAGGGGATGGCTCGTGCAGGACTCCAAGCCGTGCTATTATGTCTATGCCCAGACTATGGACGGCCGCACCCAGTACGGTATCGTGCTCTGCGCCAATGTGGACGACTATATGGAGGGCCGCATCAAGAAGCACGAACTCACCCGCAAGGACAAGGAAGACGACCGTATGATTCACGTGAGGATACAGAACGCGAACATCGAGCCGGTATTCTTCGCCTATAGGGACAACGCCGCTCTCGACGCCATCGTCGCACGTTATGTGAAAGGCGCGCCCGAGTATGACTTCACCGATGAGAACGGTTTCGGCCACGAGTTCTGGGTAATCGCCGACGAGGGTGACATCGCCGCCATAACTGAGATCTTCACGACCCGGGTTGAGGCTTTCTATGTGGCCGACGGCCATCACAGGACAGCCGCAGCCGCCAGAGTCGGTGAGGAAAAGCGTGCTCAGAACCCCGCTCACGACGGTACGGAGGAATATAACTATTTTATGGCGGTATGCTTCCCTGAGAGCCAGCTGAAGATCATCGACTATAACAGAGTGGTAAAGGACCTGAACGGCCTGACCCCCGCTCAGCTGGTGGAGAAGCTCGGAGACGATTTCGAAGTGTCCTGCCGAGGCGCTGAAATCTATTCCCCGTCGGAACTCCACGAATTCTCGATGTATCTCGAAGGCAAGTGGTACTCGCTGAAAGCCCGTCCGGGAAGATACGATGACAGCGACCCTATCGGAGTTCTGGACGTGACCGTCCTCTCGAACCTCGTTCTGGACAAGCTCCTGGGCATCAAGGACCTGCGCACGGATAAGAGAATAGATTTCGTGGGCGGCATCCGGGGACTCGGCGAACTGTCCCGCAGAGTGGACAGCGGCGAGATGAAAGTCGCTTTCGCACTTTACCCGGTATCTATGGAGCAGCTTATCAATATCGCTGACAGCGGCAGCATAATGCCGCCTAAAACCACTTGGTTCGAGCCGAAGCTCCGCTCCGGACTCGCAATCCACAAACTTGATTAAATGATGACGGATTCACAGGTGCTGCATACCAAACTGAAGGATTTTTTCGGATTTGACAGCTTCAAGGGAGACCAGGAGGCTATTATCGACCATCTTGTAAGAGGAGGCGACGCCTTCGTGCTTATGCCTACCGGAGGCGGCAAGTCACTTTGCTACCAGCTTCCGGCGCTCGTGATGGAAGGTACGGCGATAGTCATATCGCCCCTCATCGCCCTTATGAAGAATCAGGTCGACGCCATACGGGGCTTCGTCTCGGGCAACGACTGCATAGCTCATTTCCTGAATTCTTCCCTCAACCGCGAGCAGATACGCGAAGTCCGGGAAGACCTGCTTTCCGGGCGCACGAAACTGCTCTATGTAGCGCCGGAATCCCTCACCAAAGAAGACAATATCGCCCTGCTCAAGGAGATAAAGATATCTTTCTACGCCGTTGACGAGGCCCACTGCATTTCGGAATGGGGGCACGATTTCCGCCCGGAGTACCGGAGGATACGCGCTCTCATAGACGAGATCGGCAGGACCCCCGTCATCGCGCTGACGGCTACCGCCACTCCTAAGGTCCGGAGCGACATACTGAAGAATCTCGGCATACCTCACGCCGGCATCTTCAAGTCTTCGTTTAACCGCCTGAACCTCTATTACGAGGTGCGGGACAAGGTCGATCCCGAGAAGGACATCATAAAGTACATAAAGCAGCATCCGGGCAAGTCCGGCATCATCTACTGTCTCAGCCGCAAGAAGGTCGAGGAACTTGCCGCGCTGCTGGTCATAAACGGCATAAAGGCCAGTCCGTACCACGCCGGTCTGGATGCGAAGACCCGTTCCAGAAACCAGGACGCTTTCCTGATGGAGGAGATAGACGTGATAGTCGCCACCATCGCTTTCGGTATGGGCATCGACAAGCCGGACGTGCGCTTCGTGATTCACTACGACATCCCCAAGAGCATCGAGAGCTACTATCAGGAGACCGGACGTGCCGGAAGGGACGGCAAAGAGGGCAACTGCATCACCTACTACAGCTACAAGGACATCCGCAAGCTGGACAAGTTTATGCAGGGCAAACCTGTGGCCGAGCAGGAGATAGGCCGACAGCTTCTCAGCGAGGTGGTAGCCTACGCCGAGTCGAACCGCTGCCGCCGCCGTCTGCTGCTGAACTATTTCGGGGAGGAATATACCCGGGAGAACTGCGGCTCCTGCGACAACTGCCTGCATCCGAAGAAGATGTTCGACGGCCGCAACGAGATGTGCCTCGTGATAAGGCTGATTCTGAGCCTGCCGGAGAAATTCAAGGTCGAGCATCTGGCGGGAATCCTTGCCGGGGAATCCGATGCGATGATAAAATCCTACAGGCACGACACCCTGCCGTTCTTCGGGGCGGGCAAAGAACACCCCGTGCGCTTCTGGTGCGCGGTGATTCATCAGGGCATAATACTCCATCTGCTCGACAAGGAGATAGAGACCTACGGTCTGATCGGCGTCACCCCCGCCGGCAGCGGGTTCCTGAAGAATCCTTACGAGCTGATGCTCGCGGAAGACCGCGAATTCTCCGGACAGAAGGACGAGGGCGATGACGATGACGAGGACGAGGCCGCGGCGAACGCTTCCGCGATGAAGGGCGGCGGCGGAGACCCTGTGCTGCTGTCTATGCTCAAAGACCTCCGCAAGGACCTCTCCCGCAGGCTCAAGCTCCAGCCGTGGATCATCTTCGGAGACCCGGCCCTCGAGGATATGTCGATACTCTACCCTGTCACCTTCGACGAGCTGAAGAACTGTCAGGGCGTGGGCGACGGGAAGGCCCGCAAATTCGGCAGGGAATTCATAGCCCTCATAAAGAAATACGTGGACGAGAACGAGATCGAGCGCCCCGATGACTTCGTGGTGAAATCAGCCCCGAACCGTTCCGCCAGCAAGGTCTTCATCATACAGAGCATCGACCGTCGGATGCCTCTGGAGGACATAGCCGAAGCCAGAGGGATGGATATGTACGAGCTTATGGACGAGATAGAGGGCATTGTGTCCACCGGCACCAAGCTTAACCTGGACTACTACATCGAGCAGAATCTGGACGAGGACATAGTGGAGGAGATATATGACTATTTCCGCGACGAGGCCGTCTCGGACTCCGTGGACGAGGCTCTCAAGGTTCTGGGATCCGACTGCGAAGAGATGGAGATCAGACTCGTGCGCATCAAGTTCCTCTGCGAGATAGCTTCCTGACCGCCGAAAGCGAAGAAAGCCTCCGAAAGC
>JAUMVX010000085.1 GCA_030529945.1 Bacteroidia bacterium
ACAATCTTAGTTTAACCACCCCAAAAGTGTCAACCTTTTCTAGTTAAGGTCACTTGGCTATGCTATAAGTCCAAAATTTACGCCATTTCTTGGAGTATTATTCCAAAATTTACGCCGTTTTTGGAAATATCGCTTTCTTTTCTTAGCTTTGCGGCAGAAGCAGAAACAGAAGGGTAGCGTATGTCAAAGGCACGTCAGATATTATTAGAGATAGGCCGCCTGAAGGATTCCCGGTCAGGAAGGATAATAGTCCTTACCGGGGCCCGTCAGGTGGGCAAGACTTCCATTGTCAAGGAGAAAATGGGAGAGTACAGGTATATTTCCATCGAGGATCCCGTGCTTCGCGGGGCTTATGCCTCGCTTACGGCGGACCAGTGGCACGCCTTATACCCCAAGGCGGCTCTGGATGAAATCCAGAAAGAACCGCGCCTCATAGAGAGCATAAAGTCGGTATATGATCAATACGGAGACACCCGCTATGTCCTGCTCGGGTCGAGCCAGCTGCTTCTTTTAAGCAAAGTCCGGGAAAGCCTTGCCGGGAGATGCAGCATTCTGGATGTCTATCCCCTGACGCTGCCGGAACTCCGGACCTCCGGATGGGACGATGCCGTTGTGCCCAGCATCTGGCAGCGTATGCTTTCCGGGGCGGATGTCGGAGATATGCTGCCGCCGACATTCCTTCTTGATCCGGACCGCGCGTCCAAGAGCGCAGCCTGGACACATCTGCTCCAATTCGGAGCCTATCCGGCCCTTGTGGACGAGACTCTTTCCGAAGAGGACAGGTATCGCTGGCTCGGCAACTATGTTAGGACATATCTGGAACGCGATGTGAGAGACCTCGCTTCATTCCGTGACCTTGAGCCGTTTGTGAAGCTGCAGCGGGAGGTCGCCTTGCTTTCGGGTCAGACACTGAATGCGTCTTCGGTGGCAGCTGACCTGAAGTTGAGCTCAAAGACGGTTCAGAGATATATCTCGTACCTCGACTTGAGCTATCAGACCGTCATTCTCCCGGCGTGGAGCAGAAATGCGGGGAAACGCCTTTCGAAGGCTCCGAAGATCCATCTTATGGATTTCGGGGTGCAGCAGGCCGTACTCGGGAAGAGAGGCGGGATGACGGGCCACGAGTTCGAGAGCCTGCTGGTGTCGGAACTCTTCAAACAGGCGAAGAACATATTCGCCCCGGTGTCTTTCTATCACCTGAGGACACAGGACGGAAGAGAGGTGGATCTCATAGTCGAGACACAGGACGGATATTATGCATTCGAGATAAAGATGTCTGAAAATGTGACCGAGTCGGACACGAGGCATCTTCGGAAACTGGGAGAACTTCTCGACAAACCGGTTAAGGCTTCGTTCATACTTTCAAACGATCCCGGAATCAAGGATTTTCCGGGCGGAATCAAAGCCGTCAGTGCCCCTATGTTCCTGGGGTGAACGGAAAGTCGCGGAGTAGTCAGAAGGCGTTGTTGTACATCCGGTTGATCCGGAGGCGGAGGAACTTGTCGGGGATTTCCTCTAATTGTGCGGAAAACAGGAAACCTGCGCAGAAAAACCATTCTCTGCGCAGGTTGACCTTGATATATAATCAGATGTTTCCGTGAAAACGGAATCTGCTACTCGTCGGCCGGATGCTCGACGATGGCCTTGCAGTAATTGTATCCCAGAAGGTCGAGAATCTTGAACTGATGGTCTGTGACCGCGGTCTTGAAACGCGCGTAGTCGCGGTTCTCCGGCTTGCACCACTGGACTTCGCAGAGTGCGAGCATACGCGGGAGAAGCATATATTCCAGCTGCTCATTGGACGGAATGTATTCCGTCCACAGATTCGCCTGCACGCCGAGGATGTGGTGCTGGAGCTCCGGAGCTATGCTCTCGTACGGGTCGAAGCTGTAGCACTTCTCGACCGGCAGATAACCGCCGATGGCGAGAGGCTCGTTCTCCGTGTCTTTCGTCTGATAGTAGTCCAGATAGTAGTAGCTGTTCGGGGTCATTATGACATCGTAGCCCATTTTGGCAGCCTTGATGCCGCCGGCGGTGCCTCTCCAGGACATCACGGTCGCGCCCTCCTCCAGGTCGCCTTCGAGAATCTCGTCCCAGCCGATGACTTTCTTGCCTTTCTCTTCGAGCACCTTCTGGCAGAAGGTCATAACGTAGTTCTGCAGATACTGCTCGGCACTCGCGTTCTTGTCGTCCTTGAGTCCAAGCTTTGCGATGAGCCTCTGGCAGTCAGGACATTTCTCCCACTCGGTCTTAGGGCACTCGTCTCCGCCGATGTGGATATACTCGCTCGGGAAGAGGTCAGCCACCTCGCTCAGCACACCCTTGAGGAACTCGAAGGTCGCAGGCTTGCCCGGACAGAGAACTTCGTCCGAAATGCCCCAGCGCTTCCAAACCTTGTACGGGCCGCCTGTGCAGCCGAGCTGCGGATAGGCGGCCAATGCTGCCAGCATATGTCCCGGAAGGTCGATTTCCGGTATGACCGTGATTCCGCGCTCATCGGCATATCTGATGATTTCCTTGACCTGCTCCTGAGTGTAGTAGCCACCGTAGCGGATGCCGTCGTCCGAGCTGAAGTCCTTGCCTATCATAGTGCCGTCGCGGAATCCGCCGATGAGAGTCAGCTCGGGATATTTCTTGAGCTCAAGTCTCCAGCCCTGGTCTTCGGTAAGATGCCAGTGGAAGCGGTTCAGCTTATACATAGCCATCACGTCCAGGTATTTTTTCACCTCGTCCACGCTGAAGAAATGTCTTGCGCAGTCCAGATGCATACCTCTGTAGCCGAAACGCGGAGCGTCCTTGATGCTGACGCACGGTATGTGCCAGTTCGCGTTCTCATCGGCCTTGGAACCATAGACGGCCACCGGCATAAGCTGTTTCAGAGTCTCGATGGCGTAGAGGGTGCCGTAGAAGTCGGAAGAGCGGACCTTGACGGATTTTCCGCTGACCTCTATGCTGTATTCTCCGCTCGACAGAGTCTCGTCGGCTGTGAATACGAAGCCTTTTACTTTACCGGCCTCGGCAGATGCAGCCAGACCGACAGGGGTGGTGAAGGTACTTACTTTCCCGCTTGTGGTGGAAAGTCTTACGGAGAATTTCCGGATGGCTTCCTGACTCCTGGCATCTACGGCAGGGTCGCAGTTGAACGCGGCTCCGCTGACCTTGAAGGTCCCCGAGCTTATCGTGACTTCCTGAGGATAAGGTACCAGATTAAGTACTTTTTCCTGTTTGGCGCAGGCCTCAAGGGAAAATACCGCCAGAGCGGCAAGTGAGAGCATTAATGATATCTTCATACATCTTAGTTTTTGTGGGGGCCAAGATACGAAAAAAAACGAAAAAAAGTTTGTGGGGAAATAAAAAGTGCTTATCTTTGCAGCCCGTTTCGATAGGGAACGGAGAGTTCATTGAGAATATTGAAAGATAAGTACAAGCAAGTACCGAGAACAAGATAAAGAACGAGAGCGTTGATTTCTTTTA
>JAUMVX010000039.1 GCA_030529945.1 Bacteroidia bacterium
TAACTGTTCAATTTTCGATGGCAATCTCTGTTCAACTTTGGGTGGCAATCAACACACAACCGTAGAAGGAAGCGACAATGGATTTGACTCCAGGCTCAGTCCTGCGGGCCGAGTTGTTATGCCTGAGCTGCCGGGCATCCTTCACCATCCCGTCCCGCCATTAGCGGGAATCAGCTATATCCTAAATTCCGCAGACCTATAGTCTGCTAAAGTTTAAAAAGCCCTGATAAAGAAACCCTTACCAGGGCTTGACAATGTCAGAAATTTCACCTAAATTAGTGAGGTCCAATTCAACATAATTTGGCGTACTGACATGGCGAAGATACAACTAAAATCCGACAACATCAACCCTTTCGGGGGACTTTTCTCGATTTTCAACCAGTTCGACCGCAGCGGCCTCCGCCAGGCCATCGACGAGCATCTCGGCAGACGCGGCGCCACGAGGGCCGCGTTCACTCACGGCGACGTGTTCGCGTCGATGTTCGGCAGCTACCTGTGCGGCGGCGACTGCATCGTGGACGTGATGGACATCAAGCCGTTCTGGGACAAGCGCGAGAGCATCCGCGTATGTTCCTCGGATGTCATCCTGCGGACTCTGAGAAACCTCTCCTGCGAGAACGTCTCATACCAGAGCGACCGGAAGAAGGCATACGCCTTCAATGTGAACGACAAGATGAACTCGCTTCTCATGAAATGTCTCGCCGCCACCGGACAGCTCAATCCGGGAGACTGCGTCAACCTTGATTTCGACCACCAGTTCATCGCCGCGGCCATACTCAAGAACTTCTACCTGCATCTGCTCGATGTCATCGGCGGGCGGGTCAAGGGGCTTGACAGAACCGCGAGACTGAAGCGCTTCATGCGCTTGTTCGTCATCGTGCCGGCCAAGTGGATCAAATCCGGACGGCGCAATGTGCTCAACCTCTACACCAAGCGACGAATCTATCTGGAACTTTCCTTCTGAGGCTTCAAATGATGGTCATAAGCTCTGAGAATTGCCGCTCCGGACGCCCCGGGCGGTGCCGCTGCATAGGGCGCACTTGAAAAAGTCCCACATCCGTGAGCTTCGACGGAGACCGCAAGGCCACTCAAAAGCCTCCGGAGGTCACATTGACGGAAAAAGGGGACCTCCTCGACCGTCAGAATGATGTCTCAGACAAACAAATTTTGTTTTTTGCGGAATTAAGGTATATGACAAAAGCGCAAGTGTTTGTTATCCTGTCCTGCATTTTTGGGTACAAGCACTTCTTGTAGAAAATGCTTGCCTCAATATTTTGTCACTTTTTGAAAAAGTTGACATTATTTTGTATATTTGCATCGCTATGTCCGAAATGGAGAAATATATATTGGATTATGCCGAGAAGCATCCGACCTTTACTGCATCTGAGCTTGCATCTGCAACTGCTGAAACCTTGGTGCAGTCGCGACTTACGTTGGAATGGCATCTGGGTCAGCTTACCAAAGAAGGTAAACTGTGCCGCATCGGGAAGGGACGGTACACCACAAAAGTCCTCGCGCCATTTATCCCTGGAGAAGCTGATACCGACCGGGCATTGGCCGTCCAGCTACAGGAGAGCCACCCCGATGCCGCGTTCTGCATATACAGAGGCTCTGTCTTTGCATCACTTCAGCACCATATCTCATTCAATGCCATCACCTATATCGAGACGCAGAGAGAACTTACGGAAACTATTTTCCATCGCTTTCAGGATGTCGGGCAGCGCGTATTCCACCGCCCGGACAAAAAGGTATTCTATGACTACATCGACATTTCCCTGCCAGGCTTCATTATTAAGCCCCTCGTAAGCGGTTCTCCCTTGCAGACGATAGGTGGTGTAACCATCCCAATGCTTGAGAAATTGCTCGTTGATATCCGGTGTGACGCAGACTTCGACTATATGGGCGGAGGCGAGGCCTACCGGATGTTGGAGAATGCAGCGTCGTTATTTACTATCAACACAACCAGACTTCTTCGTTACGCAGGCCGCCGCCATTGCCGCGAAGAATTCGAACACGATTTAAGGCACATAGGTCTATGATACGTCAGGATTGTTACTCCCGGGAATGGATTGGGAAAATTTCCGCAGACCTTAAATATCCGGATGTTAACCTCATCGAGAAGGTGATTCGCGCATTCTCGCTTGTGGAACTGTTGTCTTATTCCGGATGCCCTTTCATTTGGAAGGGCGGCACGGCATTGATGCTCCTCCTGTCCGGCACCCGTCACAGGATGTCCATCGACGTGGATGTCATCTGCCCGCCAGGAACTGATATCGAAGATTACCTTCAGGATTACCGGAATTTCGGCTTCCTGGATATGGAAACCGTCGAGCGTATCCAACGCGGCACCAATATACCAAAGACTCACTCAAAGTTCTTTTACAAACTCGCTTTCCGAGACAGTGAGGCACGCCCAGGCAACATTCTTCTGGACGTTCTCTACGAAGACAGCCACTACAATAAAGTGGAGCGCAAACCTATTCAATGCCCCTTCGTTGAGACGGACGGCCAGCCCCTGCTGGTGAGCATTCCTTCTGTCAATGACATTCTTGGTGACAAACTTACCGCTTTTGCGCCCAACACCTCCGGGATTCCTTATTTCAAGGGTGCCAATGACTGCAATCTGGAGATTATCAAGCAACTCTTTGACATCGGTCGCCTATTCGATAAGATGGACGATCTTTCGGTCGTTGCGAGTGCTTACGACAAAATAGCCCGCGTCGAACTTGCATATCGCACGATGGAAGAAGATCCGCTGCTGTCTCTTAAAGACACCTTTGATACGGCGCTGTGTCTCTCTACGCGAGGAGCCTTAGGTAAAGGTGATTTCGCCGCTCTGCAGAATGGTGTCTCCAGGCTCCGCTCCTTCATTTATTTGGGGAAATATCAGATTGAACAGGCATCAGCCGATGCTGCAAAGGCCGCTTATTTGGCTACATTGATAGAGAAAGGCAAGCGTTCTTTCGAGCGTTATGAAGGCAGCGGTGTAACAGAATTGCGACTGACTCCGGCCGTCCCTGTCCGGTTGGGGAAACTCCGGCTTCCTGCGCCTGAAGCATACTATTACTGGGCTAAGACAAGTGAATTGCTTGCATTATAGTTCCACAGCTCCGGATACTGCGAGATATTGACTGCGGTATCCTGTATTTGGTATTGAGGAGGATGCAGCGGGCGTGGTCCTGGTCCTGGTCCTGGTAGTAGTACGACCCTCTATTACGATTCTCGACCAGTCTCAAGAAGAATGGCTTCGCTACGAATTTTGAGAAAATGCAATTTTGTCAGAATTTAATGTTTTCTATGGAATATTCTGCCTATATTTGGCTTCCGGTAATAACTGCAGCACTCTTATACATACCGAAGCGGCGAGATGTGCAAATAAAGCCGAAAAATGCCCCTGAGCGAACTCAGAGGCATTTTGGAGAGGTGCCTAGCGGAATTGAACCGCTCTAACTGGTTTTGCAGACCAGTGCCTAACCTCCCGGCCCAAGCACCATCGGGACTGCAAATATAAGCATTTTTTTCTTTCCCGCAATACGGCGGCGGCGATTTTCCCTCAGAAACTTCCCGCAGCCATCGCTACTCCATCGGAAACTCCGCCGGAACGGTGAAACTGAGCTGCTCTCCGGTCGCGGGATGGCGGAAAGTGAGACTCTCGGCGTGCAGGTAGAGGCGCGAGGCGGGCACCTCCGGATGCGCACCATAGAGCCTGTCACCCTTGATCGGCCGCCCGAGTCCGGCGGGATGCGCGGCGTGCACGCGCAGCTGGTGCGTCCGCCCGGTCAGGGGAGTGAAGCGTACATCTATTTCTCCATTCGGCCTGCGGCCAATCACAACGTACTCCGTCACCGCCGTCTTCCCGTCTTCGTAATCGACCATCTGCCTCGGTCGCTCGTCCCAGTCCGTGATGAGCGGCAGCTCGATCCGCCCGCTGTCGGGAATCCCGACAACGCGTCTGTCTGAGGGACAGCTGTCGGGAATGCCGACGACGCGCCTGTCAGAGAGACCCCTGTCGGGGATGCGGCCATCGGCCTCCGCATTGGACGCGGAAGCGGCCGCCCCGCTGCGCTCGGCTCCGGAAGCACCCGCCAAGCAACGCTCGGAACAGGATGCCCGCGCATCGGAAGGCGGAGCCATCAGTCTCGCGACATAGGTCTTCTTCGCGCCGTGCTCAGCGAACTGCTTTTCTATCAATGACTTGTTTCTCACTCCCCGGGCGAAGACCATCACGCCGGAGGTGTCCATATCGAGACGGTGACAGGACTGCAGGTCCTCCCCGAAGCGGCGGCGCAGAAGGGTCAGAAGCGAATTGGACGCTGTGCGTCCGGGAACGGAAAGCATCCCGGCGGGCTTGTTCGCCACGACGATGTCCGCGTCCGCGTAGATGACGAGCTGCGAGCTGAAGCTGGAGTCGTCGCGCTCGAGCGGATTCGGCTCTACCTCAAGACCTTGCATCATATATTCGAGCAGCGGGCCGCACTTGCCGGTGCAGGCGGGGTAGAAGCAGCCGTGGAGGCGGAGCTGGCGCAGAGGAGGGGAGCCGTACCAGAACTCGCCGAGCGCAAGCGGCTGAAGATTATGGAGATAGGCGTATTGGAGGAGCTTGGGCGCAGCGCAGTCGCCGGTGCCTCCGGGCGGCATTATCCCGCGCCGGCGGAAAATCTCGCGGATGCTGCTCCACTGCCCGAGTGCGTTCAGAACGCGGTATTGCTCGAAGAGCCAGTCCTGCAGCTCGATGGACATCGCGTGCCGCCGCGCTTTGAGCTGCGCGATGCTCTCTCCGCCCTCGCTCTCCTGCGGCCCGGCTGCCGTTTTCGCACCCTCGCACTCTTCCGCCCAGGCAGCCGTTTTCGCGGCCTCGCACTCCTGCAGCCGCTCGGAGGCCGCTTTGACTCCTGCACCCCCGTCCTCCAGCTCGCGGATACGCCGGCTCAGCGCTACAATCTCCGCCTCCCGCGCCCGATACACGCTCCCCGGCGCGTTCAGGTCGAAAATCGGCGGCACGAAGCCGTCAATGACACTGCGGCCTCCGGCCAATCCCGAAAATCCATAGAGGAACCTCACCCGCGCGTCTTCTCCTCCGCACTCCGCAGCCTCGCCGCCAAGCCCCGCACTCCGCTCTGCAGAACCCGCTTCGCAGCCGCCCAGCTCCGCACTCCGCTCTGCAGAACCAGCTTCGCAGCCGCCCAGCGAGTCCTTTTCGCGGACCATCAGAACGCCCAGCATCTTCCCTTCGGAGAAGATGTTGTCCAATTCCGCATCCGCGCCTATCTTCCTCATCAGCTCCTTTGCGGCCTTAACTATCTCAGGGATAGGATTATAACAGAAAGGGTAGGTGAATGCCATATCTTAGTTGTGAAAATTTTTCAAAAAATTATTAAAAATATTTGCAAATTAAAAATATTGCCGTACCTTTGCATCCGGGTTGAGGTTCTCAACGAAGCATTCGCTTCTCTCGGCCCTTGGTTATTAGTTTTAGTGTTATTAATTATGTGGTTAGTATGAGTCTTCCGCGCGTGAGCGTCGAGGCTCATTTTTTTTTCGTTATGGGCTTGCAAATATAGTCGTTTTTCTCCCTCCGGCGGAAAGTCGCGAGATTTTATGTAATTTTGCGCGACAAAAGAACGCAGTTATGGATACGAACGAAAAAAAACAAATCAGTCTGGAACTCAAGCCTGAAATCGCCAAGGGCTCATATTCGAACCTTGCCATAATCACCCACTCCCACAGCGAATTCATCATAGACTTCGCCACGATGCTTCCCGGGCTGCCGAAACCGGAGATTTCGAACCGCCTGGTGATGACACCGGAGCACGCCAAGAGACTGCTCAACGCCCTCACCGACAACATTTCCAAATACGAGTCGCAGTTCGGGCCGATCTCTATGGGAGGCGAACCCAAGGGCACATTCAACCTGGGCGATTTCATAAATCAGGGCGGAGCTAAATCGTAAATTCAGACAATGAAAGATAAGCTTCTTAAAATAAAGACCTTAGTGTTCGACATAGATGGAGTCTTCACTGATGGTCTCATACTCGCCACGTCCGACGGGGACATCCTCCGCCAGTTCGACTCGAAAGACAGTTTCGGAGTCAGGATGGCGGCTATGAACGGACTGCGTCCGGCGGTCATCACTGGCGGAAATTCCCCCAGCATCCTGAAGCGCTGTCAGGTCATCGGAGTGGCGGACGAGGACGTGTTCCTCCACTCCCGCGACAAGCTCGCCGACTTCCATAAATACATCGAAGCCCACGGCTACAGCCCGGACGAGGTGCTCTACTGCGGGGACGACCTTCCCGACATCCCCGTGATGATGCATTGTTTCGGAGTGGCCCCCGCCGACGCTGTCGAGGAAGTGAAGAAAGCGGCCTCGTACGTTTCGCCTTTCGGCGGCGGACGCGGCTTCGTACGCAACACGGTGGAGATGGTGATGAAGGTTCAGGGAAAATGGAACTTCGATGTGGCGACTTATCAGAGTCTGTTTTAGTTATTTTTTAGGAATCACTTAGGAATCACTTGCGTAGCGCTGCCCGGCAAAGCACGTCAGAAATACTGCATAATGGATCTCAAAGGCAAGAAGATAATTCTGGCCAGCAACTCTCCGAGAAGAAAGGAGATTCTGTCTGGCCTAAACGTTGATTTTACGATAGATACGGATACTGACTTCGAGGAGAAGTTCAGCCCGGACACACCCCACTCGCAGGTGCCGGCCCTGATGTCGGAAGGCAAGAACCTGCGTTTCCATCGGCCGCTCGCCGAGGATGAAATCCTCATAACTTCGGACACGATGGTGCTCTGCGACTCGCTCATATTGGGCAAGCCGCACAGCCGCGAAGAGGCGGTGCGGATGCTGCACTCCCTTTCGGGGCGCAGCCACGAGGTGAAGACGGCCGTGACCTTCCGCGACAGCCGGGGGATGAAGACGGTGACGGATACGACCGAGGTGGAATTCAAGCCTCTGAGCGAAGCCGAGATAGACTACTATCTCGACACTTTCAAGCCTTACGACAAGGCGGGGGCCTACGGCATCCAGGAATGGATAGGCTATATCGGCATCACCGCCATACGCGGCTCCTACTTCAATGTGGTGGGCTTTCCCTCCCACACCGTCTATGCTCTCCTGACCGAGTTCATAGACCGCTGAAGCGCACCCCCGGCCCCCGTGAGAGGCACACCCGGCCCGCGACCCCGCAGAGCCGAACACTCCCGCTGAAGCGCACCCCCGACCCCGCGACCCCGCAAAGCCCGCGCAGCGACTCCCCGAGTGCGCAAAGCCGCTCCTTTGCATAAAAGCCTAAAAAGGATTACTTTTGTGAGTTTTGATAATAGACACAGATAATATGGAACTTCCGGCAAAGTACAACCCGTCCGAAGTAGAGGACAAATGGTACGCCTATTGGCTTGAACACAAGCTCTTTCACTCCGAGCCCTGCGGCAAGGAGCCATACACCATAGTCATTCCGCCGCCTAACGTGACAGGCATCCTGCATATGGGACACGTCCTGAACAACACCCTGAACGACGTCCTCATCCGCAAAGCCCGTATGGACGGCAAGAACGCCTGCTGGGTACCCGGCACCGACCACGCCTCCATCGCCACCGAAAACAAGGTGGTCCAGAAACTGAAGGCCCGGGGCATCAGCAAGGAAGACCTCACCCGCGAGGAGTTCCTGAAATACGCCTGGGAGTGGAAGGAAGAGCACGGCGGCATCATCCTCGAGCAGCTCCGCAAGCTAGGAGCCTCCTGCGACTGGGACCGCACCCGCTTCACGATGGAGCCGGAACTCAGCGAAGCCGTGATAAACACCTTCGTGTATTTCTACAAGAAAGGCTGGATCTATCGCGGAGTCCGTATGGTGAACTGGGACCCGGAAGGCCACACCGCCCTCAGCGACGACGAGGTCATCCATCGCGACACCAGGAGCCACTTCTACCATATGCGCTACTTCATCTCCGACGGGCAGGGCCACCCTACGGACCGCTACATCGTAGTGGCCACCACACGTCCCGAGACCATAATGGCCGACGCCGCAGTCTGCGTTAACCCGAATGACGAGCGCCACCATTGGCTCAGAGGCAAGAAAGTGCTCATCCCTCTCATAAACAAAGAGATACCTATCATAGAGGACGACTACGTGGAGATGGATTTCGGCACGGGCTGCCTGAAAGTCACGCCCGCCCACGATATGCACGACTATGAGATCGGTCTGAGGCACAACCTCCCGGTCCTCGACATCATAGACGACCGCGGACATCTGAACGAGAACGCGCAGATACTCGTCGGCGAAGAGCGTTTCGAGGCCCGCAAGAAGATAGTCGAGATGCTCAAGGCCGCCGGAAACATCGAGAAGATAGAAGATTACACCTCCCCGGTAGGCTACAGCGAGCGCACCAATGCGGTCATCGAGCCGCGCCTGAGCGCCCAATGGTTCCTCAAGATGGACCGTCTCGCGCCGAAGGCCCTTGAAAACGTGCTCGGCGGCCTCATCAAGTTCATCCCCGAGAAATACGTGAACACCTACCGCCACTGGATGGAGAACGCGCACGACTGGTGCATCAGCCGCCAGCTCTGGTGGGGTCAGAGAATCCCCGCCTACTTCCTACCGGACGGCAGCTTCGTAGTGGAATCCACCCCCGAGGAGGCCTTGAAGGCCGCCCGCGCGAAGGACCCGTCCATGAAGATGGAAGACCTGCATCAGGACGAGGACGTACTCGACACCTGGTTCTCCAGCTGGCTCTGGCCTATCTCCGTCTTCGACCCGCAGAAGCCCGGACACCCGGAGCACAAGCCGAACGCAGATCTGGCGTACTACTATCCGACAAACGACCTCGTGACCGGCCCGGACATCATCTTCTTCTGGGTAGCCAGAATGATAATGGCGGGCGACGAGTTTATGGGCGAAGTGCCGTTCCGCAACGTCTATTTCACCGGCATCGTGCGCGACAAGCTCGGCCGCAAGATGAGCAAGACCCTCGGAAACTCCCCGGACCCGCTCGAACTGATAAAGACCTACGGCGCCGACGCAGTGCGCATCGGAATGCTGCTCTGCTCCTCCGCCGGCAACGACATCTTCTACGACGAGAGCCAGATCGAGCAGGGCCGCAACTTCTGCAACAAGATATGGAACTCCTACCGTCTCGTCCGGGGCTGGCGGGTGGACGGGAGCGCACAGCAGCCTCAGGCGGCCGCTATCGCGTCCAATTGGTTCCGCGCCAAGCTCAGCAGCACCGTCGAGGCCGTGGAGGACCATTACTCCAAGTTCAGAATCTCCGACGCCCTGATGACCATCTACAAGCTCTTCTGGGACGACTATTGCTCGTGGTACCTCGAGCTCGTGAAGCCCGCCTACGGAGAAGCCGTCGACGGGAAAACCTACGCGGACACGCTCGCATTCTTCGAAGACCTGCTCAAACTCATCCACCCTGTGATGCCGTTCATCACCGAGGAGCTCTGGCAGAGTATGGCCGGGCGCAAGGAAGGGGAGTCCATAATGTATCAGCCGACCCCGAAAGCGCAGGCGTACGAAGAAGCAGTCCTTTCCTCATTCGATATGGCCCGCGAAGCGGTCAATGGTGTCCGCGCCATCCGTCAGCAGAAGAACCTCTCTCCGCGCGAAAGCCTCGAACTGAAGGTCAAGGGCGAGTTCCCGATGGAGTACGCCCCGGTGATCGCCAAGCTCGCGAACACCTCTTCCGTCACCTGCGTCGAGTCGCTTTCCGAAGGCGGAGCCGGCGTAAGCTTCCTCGTCGGGACAGTCGAGATGTCCGTCCCTCTCACGGGACTCGTGAATGTCGAGGAGGAGATTGCGAAGATCGCATCCGAGCTCGAATACCAGAAGAAATTCCTCGAAGGAGTGCGCAGAAAACTCTCGAACGAGTCCTTCACAGCCCACGCGCCCGAGAAGGTGGTCGCTCTGGAGCATCAGAAGGAGGCGGATGCTCTCTCGAGAATAGAATCATACGAATCGCAGCTTAAAGCATTGAAAAATAATTAATGAAACAAAACTGTCTTATCTTGTAACACTTTTGTTAAGGCGAGATTTGACCTAAAATGCAGACAGATATGTTAGCTTATCCATTACTTTTCGGCAGTCTGGGCTTCTGGGAGATAGTCCTCATCGTCCTCGTCATTCTTCTGCTCTTCGGAGGCAAGAAGATTCCTGAACTTATGCGCGGACTGGGCAAGGGAGTGAAGAGTTTCAAGCAGGGGATGAACGAAGTCGAGAAGGAAATCCGCGATGTCGAGAAGGAACTCGACAAGCCTGCGGACAAGCCGGAGGGCAACGGCTCCGCCAAGACGGAGTAGGGACTTTCAGACCGGAGACGGAGCGGGGGTTTTCCGCTGAGGCGGACAGGACCTCTTTCCTCCGGGGGCGGAGCAGAAACGAATCAGGACAGTGTCCTCTGAAGAACTGGCAGAAAAGGAGATGTCCTTCTGGGACCATCTCGAAGAACTGAGGGGAGCCATAATCCGCTCGGTTCTCCTTCTCGTGTGCGCCTTCGTTGCGCTCTTCTTCTTCAAGAACCTGGTCTTCGACACGATAGTCCTCGCCCCGACCAGGTCTTCCTTCTGGTTCTACCGCCTTCTGGGGGTGAATATGAACCTGCAGCTCATCAATATCGATGTCACCGCGCAGTTCTTCACCCACATAAAAGTCACTTTCATAGCGGCCTTCGTCCTGACCTTCCCGTTCATCTGCTACCAGCTGTGGCGCTTCATCGCCCCGGCCCTGTACCGTGATGAAAAGAAGACCGTCAGAAGGGCCTTCGGACTGGGCGCCGGCCTGTTCTACCTCGGAATCTGCACCGGCTATTTCCTCGTGGTGCCTCTGATGCTGCTTTTCTTCGACGGCTATCAGGTGAGCGCGGCCATAGTGAACACCTTCTCCCTGAACTCCTACATATCGATTTTCAGCGGAATGGTCTTTATGATGGGCCTGCTCTTCGAGTTCCCTTCGGTCCTCGCCGTCCTGTCCCACTTCGGGATAGTCACGCGGGAGTTTATGAAGCGCTACCGCAGGCACGCCATAGTAGTGATAATCATACTTGCCGCCGTCCTGACGCCTACCGGCGACCCGTTCACCCTTCTGGTAGTCTCCGTGCCGCTTTACCTGCTGTACGAATTCAGCATACTCATCTGCAGACCCGAAAGAGAAGAAATATGATCTGCAATTTCGGAGTTACCCGGCCGACAAGGCTCCCAAAACAGTTTCCGGATGATATCGATTAACGAACTTACCCTTTCCTTCGGCAATTTCAACCTTCTGGACCGCATCAGCTTCCACATCAGCGAAAGCGACAAGATAGGTCTGGTGGGAAAGAACGGCGCCGGCAAGTCCACCATAATGAAGCTGATCTGCGGAGAGCTTTCTCCGACCTCGGGTCACGTGGACAAGCCCTCGCATCTGACCATAGGCTATCTGCCCCAGATTATGGAGCATCATAGGGGGCGCACGGTGATGGAGGAGGCTATGACCGCCTTCCAAGCTACGAAGGAGGTGGAGCGCGAGATAGATGAAGTGACTCTT
Organism: Bacteroidia bacterium; assembly: GCA_030529945.1. Lineage (GTDB taxonomy): Bacteria > Bacteroidota > Bacteroidia > Bacteroidales > UBA932 > Cryptobacteroides. Next base: position 11,526 of record JAUMVX010000039.1, read on the forward strand.
CAGCTCTCGGAGAGAACTGACTATGATTCAGCGGAATATATCGAACTGATAACCCGTCTGAACGACCTGAACGACCATCTCTCTCTCAGTCACAGCGAGCCGCCCGAAGTGCAGGCCGAGAAGGTGCTGCTGGGTCTGGGCTTCAAGTCCGACGAGCTCGGGCGCCTAACGGAGACATTCAGCCAGGGCTGGAATATGCGCATAGAACTGGCCAAGATTCTGCTCGGCACCCCCGACCTTCTCCTTCTGGACGAGCCTACGAACCATCTGGACATCGAGTCCATCGAATGGCTGGAAGACTATCTGAAGGCCTACAGAGGCTCCATTCTGCTGGTCAGCCACGACCGCAAGTTCCTCGACGGGGTGACGAACCGCACCGTGGAGATAGTTCTGGGTCATCTGAACGACTACAAGGTGCCTTACAGCCAGTATCTCACCCTTCGTGCCGAGCGTATGGCCCAGCAGACCGCCGCCTACGAGAACCAGCAGAAGATGATAGAGAAGACGGAGGATTTCATAAACCGTTTCCGCTACAAGCCCACGAAATCGAATCAGGTGCAGTCCCGGATCAAGGCTCTGGAGAAAATGGAGCGCATAGAGATAGACGAGACGGACAGGAGCGCGATGAGCGTGAAGTTTCCGCCGGCACAGCGCTCCGGGGATGTGGTCTATAAGGCTGAGAATCTGACGGTAGGCTATCCCGGAAAGCTGGTGTTCTCCGATGCGGACATAGAGATCAAGAGAGGGGAGAAGGTGGCCCTTGTAGGGCGCAACGGCGAGGGCAAGACTACGCTTATGCGGGTGATTATGGGGCAGCTGGAGCCGATAAGCGGGACTTCCAGGCTCGGGCATAATGTGAATGTAGGCTATTTCGCGCAGAACCAGGAAGATGTGCTGGACAAGAAAGAGACTGTCTTCAGCACTCTCGACCGCATAGCGACGGGGGATGTCCGCACGAGGCTCCGCGACATTCTCGCGGCCTTCCTTTTCCGGGGCGAGGACATAGACAAGAGGGTTTCGGTGCTCAGCGGCGGCGAGAGGGCGCGTCTGGGTATGGCCAAGCTGATGCTGGAAAGCCATAATCTGCTGGCGCTCGATGAGCCTACGAACCATATGGACATCAAGTCCAAGGACATCCTTAAAAGCGCCCTCAAGGCCTTCGACGGGACTCTCGTCATCGTATCCCACGACAGGGATTTCCTGGACGGTCTGGTGGACAAGCTCTATGAGTTCCGTGACGGCAGGGTGAGGGAGTATCTGGGCAGCGTAGGGGAGTTTCTGCAGTCGCGCAAGCTGGAGAGCCTCAAGGAGCTGGAAAGACGTTTCGGCGGGATTGGCCGGCCGGAGGACGGCCGCGGAAACGGGAAGGCTGGTGGGAGAGGAGAGGAACGGATGCCCGATCAGGTCGGGCATGACGGAGCGAGGATCGGAGGTGACGGTTCGAGGATCGGGGGTGACGGAGCGAAGGTCTCTTTCGAGGAGATGAAGAATCGCTCGAAGGCTTCGCGGAAGGTCCGCAACCGCATTTCGTACCTGGAGTGCGAAATTTCGAAGCTGGAAGAGAAAATGGCTGAGATTGAGCGGGTTCTGGCCGCTCCGGGACCGGACGACGACATTATGGAGCTGACCCGGGTGTATCTGGAGAGCAAGCGCGACCTGGATGCCAAGACGGACGAGTGGGCGACGCTGATGGACGAGAGCGGGGCTTGATTTTTGCAGGCTTTCCGCCTGTTTCCCCGGAGCTGCGCGACTGAGATGAAAATGGCCGGAAAGGTCGCGTAAGAAGAAAGTTATTTTATTGATTATGTTTATTTTAGATGCGCATTGCGATTCTCCTTCGCAGATGTATCGGCTGCGCGATTTCCATAAGGACAACGACCACGCTCAGGTGGACTTTCCGAAGCTCAGGGCCGGAGGAATCGGAGCTTCGGTCTTCGCTATGTACATTTTCCCGCAGCTCGAAGGTGCGGAGGCCACAGCCTACGCGCTGAAACTCATCTCCCTCGTCTATGACCAGGTGGAGAGCGCGGGAGACGACATCCGCCTCTGTTTCCGCTCTTCGCAGCTTCGCGAGAACATCGCCGCGAAGCGTCTTTCCATACTGATGAGCCTCGAGAACGGCTCTCCGATTCAGCGCTCGCTGAGTCTGCTGCGACTGTTCCGCCGGCTCGGGATAAGCAGCATCGTGCTTACGCACAATGCTGACAATGAGATCGGTGACGCTGCCGCCGGCCGTCGCCGCTGGGGCGGTCTGAGTCCTTTCGGGCGAGAGGTGGTATCGGAGATGAACCGTCTCGGAATGATAGTGGACGTTTCGCACGCCTCCGATGAGACGGCCTCCGACTGTTTGGACTGTTCCAAGTCACCCATAATCGCTTCACACTCAAGCTGCCGCAGCATAAATCCGCTTCGGCGGAACATTTCCGACTCTCTGATGCGGCGCATAGCCGACGGGGGAGGGCTGGTCGGGATAAGTCTCTATCCTTCATTTCTTTCGGCCGATTTCGCGGCGCTTCTCGCCGCCGACGGGCTGGAGGACAGGGTGGATGCCATAGAGGAGGAGTTCAAGGCCGCCCCCGCCGATTCGGAGAAGATCACCGCTTGGCACGCGGTCCAGGATTCGCTGCTGACTCTGCCTCGGCCTTCGTACAAGGCTGTCGTGGACCATATTGAACACGCGGTGAAGGTCGCCGGCATAGACCACGTGGGGATAGGCTCCGACTACGACGGAGTCTGCGTGCAGCCGGTCGGGCTCGAAAATGTCTCGAAACTGCCGTGCATCTTCGAGGAGCTGCACTCGCGGGGCTACAGCTGGGACGATGTGGAAAAAATCGCCGGCGGCAATTATCTGCGCGTCCTCAGCGACGTGGAGAGGCTCGCCGGGAACATCTGACCCTTTCGCGGGCGTTGAGTGCTGTTGCGTGCGGAATAACTGACCTTTCGCGGGCGTTGAGTGCATCGAGATGTGCAGATAGGGGCCGAAACGTACATCTCGATGTGTTTTTTTACATCGAGATGTACGTTTTCCTATGTTTTTGCACATCTCGATGCACTCTCAACCTTCCTCTTAATCTTCCTCTCAACCTTTCTCTCACCTTGCGTTGCCTTCTATGTAGCGGCGGAGGAGGTCGAGGGCGGAGGCGGCGAAGCGCTGGATATTGCGCTTGCGGTCATTGCGGTATTGGCGGCGCTCCGTGACCGTGCCCTCGGGCCCGCTCACTCCTATCCATACCGTGCCCGCCGGCTCGTGCTCATCCCCGTAGGCGTCGGCCCAGCCCGTGGTGGCCACTGAATAGGTGCTGCCCGTGAGACGGCGCACGCCTTCGGCCATAGCGGCCGCGACGGCGGAGCTGACTATTCCTTCGGTGTCTATGCATTCTCTTTTGACTCCCAGTACCTTGCACTTCACTTCCGCAGAATATGAGGTTACTGAGCCGAGATAGTATTCGGAGGCTCCCGGGATGGTGGTTATGAGATGGGAAATCTCGCCTCCAGTGCAGGACTCAGCCGCGCTCAGTGTGCGGCCGCTCCCTCTCAGAAGCTTTCCTATGGCAGATTCGAGAGTGTCATCGCAGTCCGAATAAACCAGATTCCCGAGGATTGTCTTGAGCTTTTCAGCCTCGGCCTCAAGCTTTTCGCTATCTCCCGTGAAGGATGAGAGCCGCAGCCTAACTCCGGTGAGAGGGTTAGGCAAATAGGCCAGATGTATGCCCTTCGGGAGCGCGTCCTCCCATTCTGCGAGCTTCTCCGCGAGGGCGGATTCGGCCAGCCCGTAGGTCATCAGGGTGTGGTGATGTATCTCGCTGAGGCTGAAGTGTTCGTGTATGTCCTCAAGTACATCCGGCAGGGCGGCCAGAGTCTCGAACGGGACTCCCGGCATAGAATAGAGGGCGGCCTTGTGGCCGAAACGGCTCCCGTCGAAATGGAAGGCCATTATCGGGGCCGTGCCCCTGCGGTTCAGTATGGGGTCGCATCTGTTCGGAACCAGACTCTGGTGGCGGTTGCTTTCGAGCGTGTCCAGACCTCTGGAATGAAGGATTTCCCGGTTCACCTCGGTCTGCGCCTCGAATTCCACCCATCCTGTGCTGCCGCTCAGACTGAAGAGGGACGGTTTCGTTATGTCATCTTTCGTGGGGCCGAGGCCGCCTGTGCATATAACTATGTCGCAGTCAGCCAGTTGGGCTGTCAGACCGCTTATTATGGCGTCGCTGTCATCAGCTATGGAAAGCATCCTCGTCACCTTGATGCCCAGGGAATCGAGTGCGGAGGCGATGTGCGAGGAATTGGTGTCGACTATCTGACCGATGAGAATCTCGTCACCGATCGTGCATATGCTTGCTTTAGTCATCGTGTATGGTTTTTATGGAATGTTCAGAATTGTTCTTCATAGGGGGGGCGGCATCATTTCACAAGATGATTGAGAATTCTTCTCAACAGGGACGGCCCTTCGTAAACAAGTCCCGTGTACAGCTGTATGAGGGAAGCGCCCGCGAGAAGCATTGCCCGGGCCTGGGCCGGGCTCATTATGCCGCCGCAGCCGATGATTGGGAAGCGGCCGTCCGTGTACTCGCGGATGTGCTTGACGAGTGCGAGGCTCGACTCGAAGACGGGCTGTCCGCTGAGGCTTCTTCCGCTGATTCTCTGAGACTTGCGGGTGGTCGGCTGGAGGGCGGGACGTGCTTTCGGGCTGTTGCCGGCGATGATGCCGTCCACGCCGGAGATGCGGCACCAGTCGATGATGGGGTCTATCTGGGCCAGGGGGATGTCGGAGGCTACTTTAATCAGTATCGGCTTGTAAACTCCGTAGCAGGCTCTCAGGTCCAGGAGAGGATCGACGATTTCCGCGAGCGAGGCACTGTCCTGAACCGTGAGGACTCCGTTGCTGTTCGGGGCGGAGATGTTGATTACGAAGATGTCCGCGAAATCGTAGGACATCGAGAACGAGCGGCGGTAGTCGTCTATAATCTGGGAGTCCTTGGTGCTGCCCGGCGATGCTGTCAGATTCAGGGCGACTATGCTGCCCCGGCGGCGGCTCTCCTGCAGGTTCTCTATGACTTTCATCACGCCGGGATTAGGCGCTCCGCAGCGGTGGATGATGGCTCTGGACTTGTTCATACGGCTGATTCTCGGTCTGTCGAAGCCCTTTTCCGGGTCTGCCGTGATGGAGCCGACTTCGACGAAGCCGAAGCCCAGGTCGCTCAGGCAGCCGCAGTATTTTCCGCTCCGGTCCATTCCGGCCGCGATGCCTACCGGGTTCGGGAAATGGAGTCCGAAGAGTTCGGTGGAGAGCTTCCGGCCGCTCTTTTTCAGGCTGGGCAGGCCGTAGCGGAGTCTGAGTATGCTGCGTCCCACAGGGCCTCTGTCGAGTAAGGAAAGAGATGACAGAGCCAGCTTTCCGGCCCTTTCGGACCCGAGCAGTATCGATAATGGACGAAAGATAATCTTGTATAGCATAGCTCAGTAAGTGATTCCCCTGTGTTCTTATGCGGCCTTTTATGGCTTCTGGCTTTCAGCTTTCAGCTCTTTGCTTTCTCCTTTCTCCTTTTTGCTTTTTGCTTTTTGCTTTTTGCTTTCTGCTTACGTTGGCCGCAGCCACAAATTTACTTATTATTTAGGAATCACTTAGTGAAGAAGGAAAATATCTTACTCAAATTCCATATATGTCCCGTCATCGTAAAACAGGACTACTCTGGAGATTCTTCGCTGAGCAGCAGGATTTTGCGCCCTGTTAGCCGAAGCTGCGGTTCCGGTCGTGGAGGCTGTATTTCCGGATAGGTCGCCCTTCAGTCCGGGATTATCCGCTTCCCGGGCGTTTATCGGGGCGGGATTGGCCGTAAGGCCGCCGGATGGCTCTGAGTCTCGGGGCCGGGAGCTGTCGCTGCGGCTGTAATCATCTTCGAGCGGAGAGTCCGAGGTGAGGCTTCCGCTCTGCTCGGCTGCGAAAAGCTCAGCGGCGGGCGTGCGGTACATCCGGCCCTTGCCGGCGATGAGCCAGTCGATGCTGAGGTTGGGGTAGCGTCGGAGTACTCCGGAGAGGAAGTCGAAGCTCGGCTTGTTGCGTCCCGCGAGAATGTGGGAGATGCTTGCGCGGGTTATGCCGAGGCTGTCGGCGAACTGAGCCTGGGTGATGTTCTCCGCGGAGAGGAACTGCTGGAGTCTTACTCCTGTCTTTTCATCGGCATTTGCCATACTGTATATTTCTAAATCGCAATGTACAAATGTAACTAAAATAGATGTAAAAACAAAGTGGTTTTGGGGATTTACAGATGTATCGGGAGAAAAGAGACTGACGCAGTATAGCTAAAAATGTATTTAGATAGTTTAGTATAAACAGGTGATAATATGAGATATGAATAAGGATTATTCCCTACTTTTGGCTGCGATGAAAGATTTTTTGTAAAAGATAGCCCCTTTTCTTATTCACTCACTTTAGATAATGTAATTTCCGCACTGATTTTTAATGAGATATAACTAGGAAATCCGCGCATTATTTTTACTTATTTTACAATTATCAACTTATTTACCAGCTCAAGATAATAGCTCTGATTTGTGGATACAATTTACATTTGTTGGTCATTTCTGAAAAGATGTTTACAGGACATTAGATAAAACAGAATTATGTACATTTCGATGACTATGCATCGAAGATAGCTTTCCATCCATACAACAATCCCCGCCAACCAACAATGGAAGGCGGGGATTACGTTGTTAAGCAGTCTTGCTTACCTTGCAGTTGAAAGATTCTCATTCAACTGATTCACATCAATTATCGGTAACGGATAATGAGCGAAAGCTGTACCTGCGGTCTTTACCACAAGAATGCCGCGCATAGTACCTACAGCAACGCTTAGGAAATGAGGCATCAGGTAATCAATCGTGATGCTCTGATCCTCATTAAATGTGATGAACTGAGAAAGATTGACAACAGCAAAAGTAAAGCGATAAACGCTCTCTAGAATAACAGAATCTTCGACGACATAACGAACACCGAAGACTATAGAGAACTTGTTATTCTCAACGTCCGGTTCCATCCCGTTCGAGAAACCTATTTTTATGGTCTCAGGATCAGAGTTCTCGTTAATAGCGTCCGAAGACATCATAAAGCGCACCTCATCGACAGATAAGAGCTTGATTTGGATATTAATTGAATCAGGCATAAGAGATTAGTTGATAGCGTAGGACATTTGATAGGATACCTGTTTAGTCCCAACATAGTTGCCGGAACGCACCTCAGAAGGCGCCACAAAAAAGTTCAACGGGACATAGACATACTTGGTTTCCGGACGATGATTAACCTCAACAATAGGCTCGCCAAGAACAGCAGCAATCTTGGCAAGCGTAGTAGTTGTGAAACCATGAGACCCCGTAAGCCACCTCGAGATTTCAGATTCACGTTTTCCCATCAAAGCAGCGAATTCTCGCTGCGTCATTTTCTTGGCCTTCAGAAGGTCATAAATACGATTCGCTATATCGATGTTCAAGCGAACCTCTTCGCGGACCTCGGGCGAAACATTCGCCAGGCACTGTTCAAACAAAGGATTTTTCTTCATAATTTGGCTAAAGTGTGATGGATTCAATAATTCTCTTCAACGCGTCAAAATCATCATAGTCTGTTTTTGCCTGTCTTACGATCTTCCTGATTTGTCTGAAAATTGCTCGTAGATCTTCAACGTAAGCAAGATGTACAGAATCATCATCATAACGAGCAGCGGTAGTTACTCCTCCATTACCGATGATAAGGACTCGCTCTGATAAACACAAACAGTACAAACGAATCTTACCTACCGACCTATTAACTCGTCTATACGTGTAAAACATAGGTAGAGCTTTCACACGCCCACCCTCTGGACGAAATAGATTCTCTCTAGCACCGCATTCTTGAATCTTCTCAATAGCTGAGAGTATAGCGTCAAAGAAAGCTTTCAATTGTGGGTGAGTGTGGGAACGATTGGAAGACAGGAACTTAGCAAACTCACTCTGACTTTCGCCATCATACTTTGGCGAATAGATGCTGATCTGTTCAGTCTCCATAATGAGTTCCAACTTTCCCATACAACGCAGGTTTGAGGTCACAAAGATAATCATAAAGATTGAGACATACAAAGAAGATTCACTTTTTTGTTAAGTTTTTAATGAGAACTGGTTATTGGATCTTCTGTAGAATAGTAGAATATATAGCGTACGACAGCCTATATCTGGACTCGGAACAGTTTGTCTTTCTAAGTTTCAGAATATAAGTATATTATGCGGCATCACTCATTGGCTCTTGATATAAGAACGGTTGTCTGGAAAGAAAAAAGAAACCGCAGGAGTATCTTATCCGGCAGTTTCTTATTACTGGAATAATTGAGTCCTCATCGGGCTAAGTACGAGGTTACGGAATCCTTATCTCCGGAATACTACTGATGCGTTAAATCAGCATCATTAATTTATAACTCGTTAATATGTAATACTTTATATTGGTTTTGACCTATTCACGATTTGAATCGCATTCCGATGCGATAATTCGATTCACTCTCGTTGTAAGTCATTAACTTAAAAATATTTAAATAGTTCTTTGACATTTTACGATTTGAAGTGAGCGTTTGGTTATTTTTGTGGCACTAAAAGCCACAAGATATGAACCAAGGCAAATATGTTTTCGCCCAAGTGATGACGTACTTTCCCAGATGGGTATTCGACAAAGCCGTCAAGAAGTATAATGTTACAGGACTTCGTGTCGCGTGAAGCGCGATTTGGAGTCCGATTGAGCT
>JAUMVX010000040.1 GCA_030529945.1 Bacteroidia bacterium
GGCATGACGCAAAGCGCGACTCTTCCACGTCATTGCCGGCTCGTTTTTTCCACGTCATTGCCGGCTCCGACCGGCAACCCCTTCGCGCCCCGGGCAGGTCAGTCTATGTCCTCCACGGGCACGGAGCTGCCGCTCCCCTGCTGCATCAGCAGGCGGCGCATAAACTCGTTCAGGTCGCCGTCGAGCACGCCCTGTGTGTCTGCGGTCGAATAGCCGGTGCGCAGGTCCTTCACCATCCGGTACGGATGCAGCACGTACGAGCGTATCTGCGAGCCCCACTCGATGCGCTTCTTCTGGCCTTCCAGCTCAGCCTGCTTCTCCTGGCGCTTGCGGAGCTCCAGGTCGTAGAGGCGCGACTTGAGGATGCGCAGGGCGTTCTCCTTATTGCCTATCTGCGTGCGGCCCTCGGTATTCTCCACGACAATGCCTGTCGGAAGATGCCTCACGCGCACGCCGGTCTCGACCTTGTTCACATTCTGGCCGCCGTGGCCGCCGCTGCGGAAGGTGTCCCACTCCAGGTCTGAATCCTTTATCTCTATGTTTATGCTGTCATCCACGAGGGGATACACGAATACGGAGGAGAAGGTCGTCTGGCGCTTGCCCTGGGAGTTGAACGGAGATATGCGCACCAGACGGTGCACGCCGTTCTCGGCCTTGAGATAGCCGTAGGCGTAGTCTCCCTCGATCTCGACCGTGGTGGACTTGATGCCCGCCTCGTCGCCGTCCACCATCTCGGTTACGGCTGTCTTGTAGCCGTTGCGTTCGGCCCAGCGGAGGTACATCCGCAGCAGCATCGCTGACCAGTCATTGGCCTCCGTGCCGCCGGCGCCGCTGTTTATCGTGAGGACTGCTCCGAGATTGTCCCCCTCCGCGCCCAGCATATTGCGGAGCTCGAGGGCCTCGACCTTGCGGGAGGCGTCTTCGAACGCGCCCGCGAGCTCGCGGGACTCGTCGGTCTCTGTCTCGTCGCTTGCGCCGCTCTCGGCGGCGAATTCGTACAGCACGTCCAGATCGTCCGCGGCCGAGCGGGCCGCATCGTAGTCCGTCACCCAGGACTTCACGAGGTTCATACGCTTGAGAAACGCCTCTGCGGACTTCGGGTCGTTCCAGAAGTCCGGGGCCTGGGTCTGGAGTTCCAGAGAGCTCACCTGGCTGCGTTTGTCCTCGATGCAGAGGCAGTCGTGCAGTGCGCAGATGCGCGTGTGGAGGTCTTTTATCCGGTCTTGTGCAATCATAGCGCAAAGGTAGTGATTCCTAAAAAATAACATAGGTATTTCCCGTGAAATACCTAACAAATTTGTCATATCACTCCGGGGCTGCGGGCACAAAAAAAGAGGACGACCTCGGGTCGTCCTCTTTTTCTGTGCCGGGGCCAAGCCTACTTCTTAATAGGATAGAGATAGGTGAGCACCAGCATTATGGCCGCTATGCCGGCCGGGATTACGGAGAAGAGGGCCCAGATCATAGTGAGCACCGAATCCGTGATGGATGTCGGGTCCACTATGGAGCTTCCCATATCGTCCAGTATGGTTCTGGCTCCGGCGAGGCCGAGGAAAAGCGCCACGAGAGAGCCGGAGACGGCCGTCCCGAGCTTCTGGGCCATAGTTCCGGAGGAGAAGATGAGACCGGTGGAGGAGGTTCCGTTCTTCTCGGTGGCATAATCGGCCACATCTGAATACATCGACCACAGGAGCGGAGAATAGAGTCCGATCCCGATGGAGGTGAGAACCACCAGGGCTATCATCAGATATATGGAAGAAGGACGCATCGGAATGAAGAAGAAGGCGACGGAGGTGACGAGGCAGATCAGCGCGGCGAGCATAAAAGCTCTCTTCTTGGACCCCGCCTTTCTGGTGAACCAGGGCGAAACGGCTCCGAACACCATACAGGTGAGCTCACCGAAAGTCATAAAGACCGTGTAGTTTATGATCAGCCTGTTGAAGGTGATGTCGCCGCCCAGACAGTAGGTGAACATATAGCCGGCCACGGCATAGCGGAAGCCGTTGAAGAAGTTCGTGCAGATGCCTATGAGGGTGAGATAGATCCACGGCTTGTTCCTGAAGAGGTCGGCGAACTGCTTGAAGGAGAACTTGTCGGCGCGCACGGGCTTGAGGCGTTCCCTGGTAAGCAGGCCGCAGGCGAGGGTCATAATCGTGGCGAGACCGCCGTAGATGGCCGCCACCACCGCGTACTGGTGCGCCTCGCTTCCGCCCACCATCTTCTGGAGATAAGGGAAGGAAAGGAGGGTGACGAAGCCCATAGCATAGGCTCCCACCATACGGAATGAGGAGAAGCGGTTCTTCTCGTCGTCATCGTCGGTCATCACGCCGAGCAGCGAGCCGTAAGGCACGTTCACCATAGTGTAAACCGCCATCATCAGCAGATAGAGGGTGTAGGCATATATGCGCTTTCCGCCCATCCCCAGGTCCGGGGTGAAGAGCAGGAGCGCGAAGATGAGCCCGAAAGGCACGGCCCCGAAGATAATCCAGGGACGGTACGTGCCCCAGCGGGACTGCGTGCGGTCGGCAAGGCTGCCCATAAGAGGGTCGGTCACCACGTCGAAAAGTCTCGCGACGAGCATCAGTGTGGCCGCGTCAGCGAAGGTGAGGCCGAATACGTTCGTGAAGAAGAGAGGGAAGGCGATCGACATTATCTTCCAGGTGATGCCGCCGGCGGCGGCATCGCCCAGAGCATAGCCGATCTTTTCAGACAGTTTGATTTTAGACATTTGTATGTATTTATAGTTCTTTTATAACGATAGAGGCGGGGCTTCAACGCAGAGACCCCGCTTCGGCGCCGAGCCTGCGGCAGCAGTCGCGTATGAGGTCTATGGTGCTCCTGTCGCTGAGATACACGGAGTTCAGACCCTGCTGCTCCTGCGCCGGGTCGCCGCAGTAGTCATCCCCCTTCTGCCACATTATGTGCTCGGGATTCTGCTCCGCCAGACCGCCGAATGTCCAGAAATTGATGCCGGAGAATACGCCGCCCTCCTGTGCGGACTTAAGAAGATGCGCGAAAGCGTTCCCGTAATATCTGTCGCGCAGCGTCACCGGAGTGCCCTTGGCGAAGGCGAAGCCGTCGCGCGGGAAGCCGAACTCCTCCAGCACCAGAGGCTTGCCTACGGTTTCGGCGGCCTCGATATGCGCGGCGATGTACTCGTCAGTATTGTCTATGGCCCTCTGCAGATCCTCTCCGAGGCTGTCTTTCGAAACCCAGGACCAGTTCAGAGGCCAGATATGCATAGTGAGATAATCGATGTCCGGACACTGGTGCACCCTTATGAAGGTGTCCATCTCCCCCTCGCAGCCCAGACTCCCCTCGCTTCCCGTGGAGACCATATGGTTCGGGTCGATGGACTTGATGAGAGCGGCGGTGGAGAAGAGCCATTGGACGAAATCCTCGCGGATTTCGTCACGCGCGAGGAAGAATCTCGGCTCGTTGCATATCTGCCAGGAGAAGATCGCCGGGTCCTCCGAATACGGCTTGCCGGTGACGGTGTTCACGCGCGAGACGACAGTTCTGACGTGGTCGGCGAACATCTCCTTGGCGCGGGCGTTCGTGGAGAACTGCGAATTGCGCTCGCAGTACTCGCGCCAATTCGCGTCCACGGTGCTGAGAGCTTTGCCGACGCCGGCCCACTCGAGGTATTGGCCGAAGCCGCCGGACCACTCCCAGGCGTTGTTCAGGTAGAGCACGGCCGACATATCACGCTTGCCCAGCTCCACGAGAAAACGGTCGAGTCCCACGAAGACGTTCTCGTCGTACTCGCCCGGGGCCTTCTGGAGGGTAGGCTCGACCTTCGAGTAGATGCCGTCGCTCCCGTCCGCGCCGACAAGCACGCGGAGATTCGTCATACCGACAGCCTTCAGCGAATCGAGTTCCGCCGCAAGACGCTCGGGGTCAGCGGCATAAGTATCCGAGGCGAGGAGCGGGCCGTACCACATATTCGTACCTATGAAGTAATACGGGCCTTCCGTCCCCTTGTAGAAACGGGAATCGGTGACGTTCCAGAACGCGGGCTGTTTGCCGCCGCCGCAGGCCGTCAGCGACAGAGAGAGCGCGAGGCCGAGGAGAAGTTTCTGTGTGATGCTCATACTATTATCTTGTTTTTCTTGTATAGCGCACGGAAGTCGCGCGGGGTGGAGCCGCGCTTGGACTTGAAGATGCGGTTGAAGTTCGAAAGGTTGTTGAAGCCGCTCTCGTAGCAGATTTCGGAGATGTTCTTCGTGGAGTCCACGAGCATACGGGCCGCATAGCCCAGACGGATGTCCAGAATGTAGTCGCTCAGCGACTTGCCGGTCCTCATCTTGAAGAAGCGGGAGAAGGCCGACGGGCTCATCCCGACGAGTTCCGCCATATTGTCGAGGCGGAGGTCTTCCGCGTAATGGTCGTTTATGTACTGCTTCACCTTGGTCACGCGGCGGCTCTCCTGATTTCTGGAGGAATGGGCGAAAGAGCTGCTGGCCAGCACCTTGTACTCTCCCTTGGAAAGTTCGTTCAGAATGCACATAAACTTGAGGAACTGGCTGAAATGGTCAGGCTCAGAAGCGAGCGTGTCCAGATAGTGATAAACGCGCATAATGCTGTCCAGCGGGAAGCTCAGGCCGTGCTCGGCGGCCTTGAGCATCTTGCGTATGGAGTCGAACTGGTTTTTTTCCAGAATCTTGTCTCCGAAAAAGTCGGGAGCGAACTGGATGGTTATCTCGCGTATGTCCGGACTGTTGCATACTCCGTTCTCCCAGACGTGTTCGAGATTCTCAGCCCCGATAAGAGCCAGATCATAGTCCCCCACCGTTTCGATGCTGTCGCCGACTATCCTCCGGACACCGGCTCCGTGCTCGATGAAATTCAGTTCGAATTCCCTGTGACGGTGAAGGGGATAGGTGAATTCGGTTTTATGGCGCTCCGCAATGTAGAAACAGTCCAGGTCGGACAGCTGGGTGATTTCGGTCAGTACTTCGCTCATAGGGGGTTATTTTCGTTTTAGCCTTTCTCGGGAATCCGCAAACGGCAATTCCTTGGTTTTGCAAAACTATAAAAAAAACTGATACTTTGATGACTTTCTTTAATTATTTTTGCTGCCGCCGATTCCTTTTCTGAGGACTTTGGAGTAACTTAGCGCACCTAACCGATTATTTATGCACAGCGAAACCGAACTTCTCCGCCTTCGTCAGGAAGTCCTGTCGAACCTTACGGAAAACATACTCCCCTTCTGGACCGGACGCTTTATGGACGAGGTGAACGGGGGCTTCCTCGGACGCATCTCGGGCGATGGCACCGAAGATCCGTCAGCTCCGAAAGGGGCGATACTGAACGCCCGCATCCTCTGGGCCTTTTCGGCGGCGTACCGCGTTCTGGGACGGCCGGAATACCTCCGGACTGCCACAAGGGCTTTCCGCGAGATAGCCGACCGCTTCTACGACAGGGAGTTCGGAGGAGTGTACTGGAGTCTGGATGCCCAAGGCCGTCCGCTCGACACCAAGAAGCAGTTCTACGCCATAGGCTTCGCCATCTACGGACTGAGCGAATATGCGAGGGCCACCGGCGATGCGGAAGCGAAGGAGCTCTCCATCAAGCTCTACCGCGACATCGAGCTGCACAGTTTCGATGCGGAGAACAACGGCTACATCGAAGCCGCCGCCCGCGACTGGTCGCCGATAGCGGATATGCGCCTGAGCGAGAAGGACGCGAACGAGCGCAAGACTATGAACACCCATCTCCATATCATAGAGCCATATACGGCGCTCTACCGCATATGGCCCGACGAAGGCCTTAAAGAGCGCATAGAGAATCTGCTCTTCATCTTCAGGAAGAAGATTATGGAGGAGCGCAGCGGCCATCTTCAGCTCTTTTTCGACGACTGCTGGAACAGCCGCAGGGATATGGTCTCATACGGCCACGACATAGAAGCCTCCTGGCTGCTGTACGAGGCCGCCTCCGTGACAGGCGCGGATACGGACGAGCTGCTGCCGGACATAGTGAAGATCGCCGCAGCCGCCTCCGAGGGCTATGTTCCCGGCGCGGGTCTTATGTATGAAACGGACCGAAGCCGGGGCGCCATCGATGCCGACAGGCACTGGTGGGTGCAGGCCGAAGCCGTAGTGGGCTACCTGAACCTCTATCAGCTGACCGGCGGGCGGCAGGCGCTGGAGAAAGCCTGCGCGACCTGGGAGATCATCCGCGACCATCTCGTGGACGCCGAGGGCGGAGAGTGGTTCTGGTCGCTCCGGGCCGACGGCAGCGTGAACACCGACGACGACAAGGCCGGCTTCTGGAAGTGCCCGTACCACAACAGCCGGATGTGCCTGGAGGTCATCGAGAGAATCCCACGTCCATAAGAAGTCATCGGGAGAATCCAATAACCATAATAATATGACACTCAGAACGTTATTCAAACTCGGCACCGCTGCGTCGCTTCTGCTCGCGGCCGTGTCCGCCTCCGCCCGGGTCACGCTCCCGGAGCAGCTGGGCGACTATTGCATCCTGCAGCAGCAGACATCCGCGAATCTTTGGGGCCGCGCCGCGGCCAATTCCAAAGTCACGGTCAAGCCTTCCTGGAGCAAGACTTCCTACAGCGTCACCGCGGACGCACAGGGGCGCTGGCTCATCGCGGTCGACACCCCGAAGGCAAGCTATGATCCCCAGACCATCACCATCTCCGACAAGGACGGCAGCGTGACACTGCACGACGTGCTCATAGGCGAAGTCTGGCTGGCCGGCGGCCAATCCAATATGGAAATGCCCCTCATCGGTTTCAACAGCTGCCCTGTGGAGGGCGCGGCCGAGACCATCCTCCGGGCCGGAGAGTGGAAAGGGAAGGTGCGCAGCGTGAAGATCCCGAAGACGGGAAATCCTGAGCCTCAGGAGTTCGTGGAAGGCAAGTGGGTGGAGACCTCCCCCGTCACGGCGAAGGACATTTCCGCCACGGCCTGGTATTTCGCCACGGCGCTCAGTACGGCATTGGACGTGCCGGTAGGCATCGTCTCCTGCAACTGGGGAGGCTCTTCCGTGGAGAGCTGGCTGCCGAAGGAGGTCGTGCATTCCTATCCGCCTTCCACTATCCCGGACGGCTCGTGCGAGCCGGTTATCACCGAGGGCGGATGGTATCACTTCACTTCGCCTTATGTGATGTATAACGCGATGATTCACCCGGTCAGCCACTATACGATAAAGGGTTTCATCTGGTATCAGGGTGAGACTAATGCGGGGCTGCCGCAGTACTATCCGGAGAGGCTCGCCACTATGGTGAAGATCTGGAGAGAGCTCTGGGGCGATCCCGAGCTGCCTTTCTATGAGGTGGAGCTCGCGCCTTGGCTCTACGGTGGCGACGGGACTTCCGGTGCTCGCATCCGCGAGGCCCAGAGGAAGGCCGCTCAGATCATTCCGCACAGCGGAATCATCTGTACGAACGATCTGGCCTATCCTTTCGAGAAGGACCAGATACATCCTTGTCAGAAGAGGCAGGTGGGAGAGCGTCTGGCTCTTCTGGCCTTGAACAGGAGTTACGGTATGGAGGCTCTGGCCTGCGAGGGACCTGTTTATAAGGATATCGAGATTTCGGGGAATACAGTGACCGTGTATTTCACGAACACCGCCTATGACGGGCTGAGTCCTTGGCACGATATAGTCGGCTTCGAGCTTGCGGGCGAGGACAGGGTCTTCTATCCGGCCCGGGCCGAGCGCAAGGATTATTCCGTGGTGGTCACCTGCGAGCAGGTTCCCTCTCCGGTGGCAGTACGCTACTGCTTCAGGGACTTCCAGGTCGGCAATCTGACCGGCTCTATGAACCTCCCGGCCTTCCCGTTCCGCTCCGACGACTGGTGAGGGAGGCCCTCCGGCCGGGATCAGCGCAGGTAGCGGGAGCGGATGATGCGGGGCATTTCGGCTCGGTGGGCGGCGAGATAGTCCTCGATCTGCTGCGGTGAGAGGCCGAGGACGTTCTCGAGCATAGGCATATTCAGAAACGGACTCAGAGCGAGAGAGATAACCGTATCGAAGATGTCATTCACCGTGCACTCGGCGACCTTTCCGTTCTGAATCTGCTCCCGCAGATAGGCGGAGTGCCGCCTGATGCTTTCCGCACAGACGGTCGCCACCGCTTCCCGGTAGTGCCTGAGGAACTCCGGATGTGTACGGGCGAGGTCGAGCAGCAGGAAGGGGAGCTTCCTTTTGGTAAGGAAAAAGTCATACAGGGCGAGGGCAGTTTCCGAGGAAAGTTCCACGAAATCCCCGTCCGCCTTCATAAGAGGCTTGATCCTTTCGAGCAGCTGCTCGATGCTGCTGTCGAGCAATTTCAGGAAGATTCTTTCCTTCGACCGGTAATAGTAGTTCACCATAGCGTGGGTGACCCCGGCATTCTTGGCGATGACCGCAGTGGAGGCGGCATCGTACCCGCTCCGGAAGAACTCTTCCTCGGCAGCGATGAGTATTTCCTGTTCTTTCGTCATATTCTCCTGTCAGCCCGGGAAAGTCAAATGCTTCTTATTCACCGCCCGGTCAAACGGCGAAGTTAACAATTCTCGAGTGATGATGAAACAAAAACCCATCACTTCCGCCCTTTCCTGTGGAGCAGGCTATAGACCGTCGGGACCACGATCAGCGTGAGCAGGGTGGACAGGAGCATACCGCCGATGATGACCCAGCCTATGCCGTTGCGCAGCTCCGCGCTTGAGCCGGAGGCGAGCGCGACAGGAATCATACCTATGACGGTGGAAAGGGCGGTCATAAGTATGGGTCTGGTCCTGAGCCGCACCGCATCCAGCAGCGCCTGTCGCAGCTCGCCCCCCTCCGCAAGCCGCACGGAAGCGAAGTCCACGAGCAGAATGGCGTTTTTGGCGACAAGTCCCACGAGCATCACGATGCCCAGCATCGCGTAGATGTTCAGGGAAGTCCCCGAAAGCGCAAGCGCCAGGATGGCTCCGAGTATGGAGAACGGGATGGAGAACATCACCGCGAACGGGTCAGCCCAATTATTATACAATACGGTAAGTGCCAGATAGATAAGCACCAGAGACAGCAGCAGGGCCGCAGTCAGCACGCCCATAGACTCTCCCATCGACTTCATATTTCCCGCAGCCGTGATGGTGACTCCCATCCGCTCAGCCCTTTCCCCCACGGAGGAAAGGAACTGCCGCGAGACCTGTCCCGGCGAAATGCCGGCCACATTGGAGCTGAGGGTCACGGAAGGATTCCTGTCATAGCGCTCCAGACGCGCCGGACCCGTGCCGACGGAGATGAGGGCGAATTGGTCGAGCGCGATGCGCTCGCCTCGGGAATTGAGAAAGACGAGTCCTGCGAGGTCGTCGATGTCATCCCGGAAAGCTGCGGCCGCGCGTATGTCGATGTCGTACTCATACTCGCCGCGCACGTACTTCAGGGTGGAATTCCCCTGGAAGGCGAGCTGGAGCGTCAGACCCACGGTTTCCGCGGACAGGCCGAGCGAGGACATCTTGTCCCTGTCCACGATTATCTCGAATTCCGGCATCCCGCCGCTCGAGGAGAGCTGCTGCTGGACGGTGCCCGGAGTCTCGCGCAGCACTTCGAGAGCGTATTCGCCGAATACCGCCACGGAGTCGGCGACGCTCCCGCAGATGACATACTCGAGCGCGGAGGCATTGGCCGAGCCGTGAAGCGAGGCCGGAAAAGTCCTCACCCGGGCGTCGACGAGGTACTCGGTCAGCTCGCGACGGATGCGCGCCGCGTACGCGTTCACGGATTCCCCGCGCTGCGCCGGAGGCACAATCTTTACTCCAAGCTCCGCAAGGTACGCGCTCCCCCGAGTGCTCTCGCCTTCGCTGTTCGTGATTCCGACCATTGACACCACCCCGGTGACTTCCGGCTGCCGGAGCAGCCAATCCTCGGCTCCGGCGACAAAGGCGGAGGACTCCTCGATGGAGATGTCCTTCGGCATCTCCAATAGCACGGAGAATTCGCTGCGGTCCACGTCTGGCATAAACTCGAAGCCGATGTATCCCAGAGGGAAGAGGGCGCACACCGCTACGGTGAGCGCAATGACGGCCGCGCAGACGGTTTTTTTATGTTCGAGCGACCAGGACAGAAGGGCCGCCGTCAGGTCCGCGAACCTCCGCACTCCCCTGTCGAAGGCGGCGGTCATCTTGCCCCAGATGCCCGAGGCGGACGCCGTGCCGAGGGCGGAGAATCTCGACATCAGCAGCGGCACCAGGGTGAGCGCCGCGAGAAGGCTGAGCAGGATGGAGAAGACTATGACGCCGCAGAACTGCCTCAGGATGTCGGAGACGAGGCTTTCCGTGAGCGCGATAGGCAGGAAGACTATGACCAGCACTATGGTGACGCTCACCACGGTGCCCCCGATCTCGCGCATCGCGTCGAGCGTCGCCCTGACGGGGGTCTTGCCCATCTCCTGATGGCGGTAAACGTTCTCTATCACTACTATGGCATCGTCCACGAGCACGCCGATGACTACCGACATTCCCAGCAGCGACATAAGGTTCAGCGTAAAGTCGAAAAGCTGCATCCCGATGAAGGTGCCGATGAGGGAAATGGGCACTACCACCATAACTATCAGAGCGTTACGGGCATTGTTAAGAAAGACGAGGATCACGAGGGTAACAAGCAGAATCGCCAGAAGCAGGTCGGTGAAGACGCTCCTGACTGACTCTCTGGTGAAATCCGAAGTGTCGGACACCGGAGTGATCTCAAGGCCTGCTCCGGCGTATGAGTTCTGAAGTTCCGATGACAGGGCGGAGACATCGTCGCTCAGGCTTATGGCGTTCGCGTCTCCCTGCTTGAAGATATTCAGCAGGATGGCCTCCTCCCCGTCCACGCGGGCGAGTTTGCTTACCTCCTTCGGAAGCTCGGCCACCTGAGCCACATCGCCCAGACGTATCTGCGCTCCCGAAGGCAGGGTCACTATCACCAGGGAGCTGAGCTCCTCCGCTGAGCCGAGTTTTCCTGCAAGCCGTATGGCGGTGCGCGTCCGGGTGTCAGTCAAGCTTCCCGCCGGAATGTCGAGGTTCGCCGCCCTTATGGTTCCCGTCACCTGAAGCGGGCTTATGCCGAGGGCGTTCAGGGCATCGAGGTCCAGATTCACCTGGATCTCCCTCGGCTGCTCCCCTATTATGTCCACCTTGGCCACTCCCCGGAGGCGGAGAAGTTCCGGCACTATCCTCTGCTCCACCAGATCGCAGAAGTCTCCGCTCTCCAGGTCGGAGCGGAGAGCCAGAGTGATGGCGGCCCTGTCATCGACCGTAATCTTGTTTATGGAAGGGGGCAGGACAGTGGAGGGCATACGGACTTTGGCGGCGGAGATCCGGTTCCCCGCATCTGTCATAGCCTTGTCTATGTCAGTCCCGTATCTGAAGGAGACGAAGACCATAGACATTCCCTCGAAGGAGAACGAGCGCAGAGACTCCACTCCCTGAAGGGAGGAGAGGGCGTCTTCCAGCTTGCGCGTGAGGGAGCTTTCCACCTCTGTGGGCGATGCTCCGGGATAGACCGCCGTCACGTTCAGCGTGGGCGGAGTGAATTTCGGCATCAGTTCCGACTGGAGGGAACGGAAGCCCAGCAGTCCCAGAATCGTTATCACCAGAAACAGGACTGTCACATAGACGGGTCTATGTATGGATATCTCTGAGATTTTCATAATTCCGATCTGTTTGCGGAGCTTGTCCTATGGTTTACCGTTTTCAGCTGCGCCCCGTCATAGACGTTCATCAGCCCGGAGACTATGATCTCCTCGCCCTCGCCCAGCCCATCCAGCACTTCCACACTGTCCCCCCGCATATCTCCGAGCGTCAGGACCCGCCGGGAGGCTTTCCCGCTTACGGCCACATAAGCCACCGCCCCGGCCCCGGCGCTCCCGGAGACCGCACTGCGGGGTATCAATATAGCTTCGCGGCTCTGCTCTCCGCAGAAAGTCACTTTCAGATACATCCCGGCCCTGAGCCGACCGTCCCTGTCCAGAAGCACCTCCACAGGATGATGCAGACTCCTGTCGGCCTTACGGCCAATGTGTGTCACTCTTCCGGAGAAAACACCCTCTGACGACTCCGCCGTGACTCCGGCACCCTGAGAAAGGAGCGCGACTCTGGATTCGGGTACGAGGCAGAGCAGTTTCACGCGGCTGTCATCGATGATCTCGAAGAGAGGAGAATTGGGCGCTATCAGCGCCCCCGGCTCCACGTGTCTGGCGTTCACGATGCCGGAGACCGGAGACTTCACGGTGGCGTCTTCGTACCTGCGCCGGCTGACGCTCAATCTGCTTTCCGCCGCGATGAGCTGCGTTCGGAGAGCATCCAGCTGCTGCTCGCTCACTCCACCCGCAGCGTGGGAGCGCGAGAGACGCTCCACGTCTTTCGCCAATGCTTTCCAGGCGGCTTCGGCCGCCGTGTAGTCGGCTTTCAGCAGTTCCGAATCGACTTTCAGCAGCGCAGCTCCCCGGGAGACCCGAGTGCCCTTGTCCACGAGTATTTCCGTGACGCGGCCGGAAACATCCGAGGTGAAACTGAGCTCGCGCACGGGCTGCGTGATGCCGTTCGCGCTGAATGCGAGTTCTATCGCTCCGCGTTCCACCCTCGACGTGGAGACGCTCACGCTTCTGTCGGAGACAGCCTCGGCGACGCTTCGCTCCCGTCGGCTTTTTCGCGAAGCCAGTATCGCGACCGTCCCCGCGACTATCACAACTATGGTAAGAATCGCCACCATCCTTTTCAAAGCGATGGCCGTTTCAGTAAAGATTTTCATATTTTTTACTTTTTTTAATTGTTCTTCCGCGACCTTTCCGGGCATCTCAAAACAGTGTCTTGATGGTTCCGTCAGTCTTTTTCAATTCTATGTGCGCGTTCAGGCACGCGCCCAATGCGTTTATGTAGCCGCTGCGCGAGCTTATGAGCGCCGAATTGGCGTTCAGCAGGTCAGCAAGCGGGGAGAGGCCCTCCGCGTAGTTCGCGCCGGCGAGTTCGAGCGCTTCCCGCGCCAGGGCGCAATTGCGCTTCTGCGAGTACATTGTCTCCAGACTCCGCTCCAGCGAGGCACGCGCATTGGCGTATGCCATAGAAAGCGAGCCCTCAAGCGTCCTCCCGTCGATGAGCGCCTTTTTCCGCTCGATGTCCGCCTTCTTTATGCCGTCGGATTTCGAGAGTCCGGTGAACAGCGGGACGCGGAGGCTGAGCGATACCGACGAGACGGGAAAATGCCGGAAGGTCTCACCTCGGAATGCGTCTCCCATATAGTTCAGAGCGTAGTTGGCACCCAGACTGAGGACAGGGAGGGTCTCGTAGAGTGCGGCACTGTACTGGCGCTCCACCATCTGCTGCCGCTTGCTGAACATCCGGTACGGCAGCAGCCTCTCCGGCTCGAACGGAGTCTGTCCGCCCGAGAGGACGAGGGCTTCAAGCTCTTCGGGGCTCATAGCGTCCACCTCGATACTCTCTTCCATAGGCAGTCCCATCTGCAGCTTGAGGAGGTTTTTCTGTATTTCCAATGCGAGAAGCATCGACTGCTTTTCTGATTCGAGATTGGAGCGGCTCACCCTTATCTGCTTTATGTCCACCTCGCGCACGAGGCCGCTCCTTCCGCTCGCCTCCACAGTCTCTATAGTCCTGTCCATAAGGGAAAGGGCCTCATCGAAGAGTTCGGCTCCGATGGACATCACCCGTATGCCGAAGTAGAGCGCCGCCGTCTGCGCGATGACTTCCTCGGTGGTTGCCTCTGTCCCCAGAGTGCTGAGGTCTTCGGCGAGGCGGGCGATCTTCAGCGCGTTCATCAGCTGGAGATTCAGCAGCTGCTGGCTGAGCTGGACTCCATAGTTCGCGTTGTAGTTCATCCCCATAGTGACGGTCATATATTTCGGGGCGTTCGGGTCCCGCATTGATTCCGGCATCATAGAGGCGATGAAGTTCGGCATCGCGACCGTGGTCTTCTGAAAGTTGCGGACCAGTCCGGCTGAGGCGGTGATCTGAGGCAGGAACGCTCCGAGGACTTCCCTTCTGGCCTGGACGGCCTCTTCCATACTCAGTCTGTCGGTGCACAGACGCGCATTGTGCTGTACGGCGTAGTCGATGCATCGCCGCAGGGTGAAAACCTCCCCTGCGGAAGAGGCCGTCCGGGCGAAGCAGAGCAGCGTCAGCAGCGCCGCGGCAAAGCGTGTTTTCAAATGTCGTTGTGGCATATTCTGTTTTCGGGGTTTAATGGATTATTGTCTTGTGTCAGTATATGGTTTGCTCTCGCTGTTTTCTCGTCTTTCCGGTACATTAACCGCATCGTTTAACGATGTCGTTAGCGCAAAGGTACACTATAATTCGGAATATGCAATACCCTTCCGCACTTCCGCAGAGCGGCACTTAGTGATGATGAAAAAATAGCGGGTATGTAAGTTTTGTTTAATCGATTGATTTATGTACCTTTGGAAAAATCTCGATACCTATGGAAGAATCAATGCGCACAAGACTGATTTCGACACTGCTTGTCTGTCTGACCATCGCGACTTCGTGCGGCCATAAAGGCCCCTCACAAAGAATTATCGACTACAGCCTGCCGGGAGGCACGGTCAAAGTGATTTCGTACAACATCCGCCAGAGCGGCCTGGCCGAAAATGACGGGCCCAATGCCTGGGACAAACGTAAAGACGCGACACTCAATATGATCGAGGCGGAGACCCCGTCGCTTTTCGGCCTTCAGGAAGCTCTGCCGGACCAGCTCGCTTACATAAGCGCCGCCTTCCCGCAGTACGGCCGCATCGGAGTCGGCCGGGATGACGGCATAGAAGAGGGCGAATGTATGGCCATATATTACTGCAAGGAAGCGTTCGAACTCCTCGACGGCGGAACTTTCTGGCTGAGCGAAACGCCCGAGAAGGTTTCTATGGGCTGGGATGCCGCCTGCCACAGGACGGTCACCTGGGTGAACTTGCGGGAAGCGGCCTCCGGCAAAACCTTCTTCTACTTCAATACCCATCTGGACCATCAGGGCGAGACCGCCAGGGAGGAATCGGTGAAGCTTCTGGCGCGGCTGGTCGATGAACTTGTGCCCGAAGGCGTCCCGGTCGCGCTCGGAGGAGATCTTAACTCCGCCATCGACAGCCCCATCTTCGACCCGTTCCGAAAAATCAACCTGCTTCCCGCAAGGGAGCTCGCCCCGAAGACGAGCAATGCAGGAACATTCAATGCCTGGGGTTCCGCGCCATCGGGCATCGTCCTCGACCACATTTTCATAAGAGACGCGAAGGCTCTGGAATTCAGCACCCTGAACGGCGACTACGGTGCGCCGTTCATTTCCGACCATTACCCTGTCGAACTGACTTTCGAACTATAAGCTATGGCAAAGAAACGACTGAACTCCGATCCGCGTAAAAGCCGCGGCCGGCCACGCAAGGACAGCCCGCCGAATACGGGAGACTCCACACAAAACATCCGGGTTGAGATTTCCCGATATAAGACTCTTCTGGATGCACTCAGCGACCCCAAGAAGGTCGCAAGGGTCATCTTTACCGTTTTTTCTCTCGGAGTCCTGCTTTTCTTCGGCATCACATTGGTCGTCGTGACCGTGAAGAGGTTCTATCCCTATAGCGACATAACGACGAACGCGCTGGGTACGACCACCATCAAGAATGAAAATAAAGAAGTGTCGTACTGGCTGCTGAATACCGCGGAACTGTGGGCCGATTCCGGCATCACCGTGAAAAAGGGCCAGACCATCACCGTCAAGGCGTCAGGGAAAAAACATACTGCCGTCCATCATCTGTATAAAGACGCCGATGAGAATTCCCCGAAACTGAGAGAGCCCTGGGTGGGGACAAAGGGATTCAACTCTCTGGAGGACAAAAGGGATGAAAGGGATATGGCCCGGGCACGGTACAAACTTTATCCCGGAGCCAACCAGGATGCCCTGATTATGCAGATCGTGTATGGCGACGGACCCGACAACAGGCCCGACGATATCGTGGTTACAGACAACAAGACAGGAAAGAATATTACCGGTTTGAGAAAGACAGACAACAGATTCATTCTGATAGGAGACAGGCAGGAGAATATCTACATAGAAAAAGACGGGAGGCTATACTTCACCATCAATGACATACCTCTTGATGATGCCACCATTCTGAAAATGATGTGCGAAATCTGCGATACACTCCCTCTGGCTGATAATTCAGAGTCTTTATTGAAACTGCTCCAAAAAGCCGACAGTCTTCGCACTGAATACGACAAGTCCAAGGCTGAGGGTAAGGACATCAAGTCGGCCCTGGATTCACTTTACAATAGTTTTAAGGGTCTTTTCGGTTATCGCGACAAAGAATTGCCTAAAATAGACAGTAGCAAATACGGGGCATTCGAGTTCGGCGATAATCCATATAAGCAGATCGAACTCTACGGCTATTATATGGAGAAGTATATCGCGCCGTGGTATGAAGATAATGTCGGCTCATTTCTGATTGTCATAGAAACGACCACGAATTAGCTATGAAAGACGAGAAACATATCATTCCGGAGCTGATCAGATCGGGGAAATCCGCTAATGTGACCGTTGACGACGATTCTTTCATAGAAAGTCTGATAAAAGCCCCCGATGAGCCCGGAAAGGGCTTCTGGAACAACATAACGACTCCTCCGTTCATCAAGGGGTTGAGACTGGTTATGATCATAGCTTCTCTCATCATAGCGGCAACCTTTCTGCTCTGCTATTCCTTTGTTTATCTGAAAGATGTCGTTCTCTTCAGAAATGAGATAACCACGAACAATGTCGGAGCGCTCAATCCTAAAAAGTCTATCGGACGTGAGTACGGGATATTCCTGTTCAATCCCGCAGACCTCTGGGCGGATTCCGGGATACGGCTCAACAAGAAAGACAGATTCCGAATCAGTGTTTCCGGGGCGTTCCATTCATCTTTCAAGGATCTGGTGGACGATGCTGACAGTAATGTGCCCAAGCCGGAAATCAGATGGATAGGCCAGCAAGCAAGAACAAGAAGCAGTTCCCCAGCGCCGCAGGATAACAAGAAAGCGTGGGGAATCTACCAGAGGCACATATACCCCGTTCTCCCGAAGGATTTACGGAAGAGGAACGGCAAGAACCCTTATTTCGGTGCCTTGCTGTACACTGTCGTACCCGAATATACCCTCGATAATCCGCTGGACCCGAATTTCACCCGCCACGTCAGGATATGGAAGAAAAAAGATGCCGCGAGTTTCTCCAAAGTGGAGAGTCCGGGCGTATTGAGGCTGGCCGTCAACGACATGTATTTTGAAGACAAGTGCGAACTTTACCGATATGCGAAAATAATGTATCATCAGAGATTTGTCGAGAAAGACTTCTTCCCTTGCAGAATCACCGGTAAGGACCCGGAGCATTTCCATACGATGTTCTATGATGACAACGTCGGGCAACTGCTGGTCTGCGTCGAGGTGCAGCATCCTTTGAAATGGGGCTGGCTTAACCCGATAAGCGCATATAGGGACTTCGAGAATACCGTTTATGACGGCAAGTTCCTTCCGACACTCTGCGGTGCTGTCTGGTTCATCATACATATCGCCATAATTATGGCGGCCTGTATGCTTACCGTATTCATTATCATTTACTTCCTTTTTATGCTGGCCTACCTTGTGGAAACGGCCGCAAAGGCCGGAACACGGTGCTGCTGAAATGTTTCCATCTCTTCGTAAAAACTACAATCCTACATATTTAGTGATTTTTCTGATTACATAGAAACTTCGCCGAGAGAATGCGGAGACAAGTCTGCGTAGGCGTCAATCCTCGGAAAAATGCGAGGAGTCAAAAACATTCGGTCGAAAAAATGTAACGAAATACGATTATTCGGTCGAAAAAATGTATCTTTGCACGGATAATAATGACTCTCAGGATGTTAAGGAGAAAAATCGAAAACTTGCTTTTGGAGTGGAAAAACACACCGGTGAGGAAGCCTCTTGTCATCAAGGGTATCCGTCAGTGCGGAAAGACCTTTATCGCAAAGGATTTCGCGTATAAGAACTACCGTAGTGTGGTCTATATGAACTTTACTCTCGAGTCCGACAAGGTAAGCGCGTTCACGGGGAACAAGGATGTCGATACTGTCATCATAAACCTTTCGGCTCTTATTCCGGGCGCTGAATTCATCCCGGGGGAGACCTGCTTGATACTTGACGAGATTCAGGACTGCCCTGACGCCCGTACAGCATTGAAGTCGTTCAAGGAAGACGGGCGCTTCGATGTAATTGCCACAGGCTCGCTGCTTGGTGTCAAGGGCTATGGAGAGAGAAAGAAGAAAGGGGACAACTCGACACTCGGGAAGAATTCCGTCCCGGTGGGATATGAGACGGTCGTGGATATGTATCCGCTTGATTTTGAAGAATTCCTGTGGGCCAACGGGATCAGTGGCCGGATTATGGATGTCGTCAGGGGGTGCTTCGAGAAAGAGACTCCCGTGCCGGACGGCATCCATCGGGCTCTTGGGGAGCTGCTTCTGCGCTATGTCATAGTCGGAGGTCTTCCTGCAGTGGTCAATACATTTCTTGAATCCAAAAACATAGGTCAGGTGTACCGGATGCAGCGTGAGCTCCTCGGGGAGTATGAGGATGATATGGTGAAATATGCGGAGGACAAGGATAAGCCGTACATCCGTGAATGCTTCGAGTCGATCCCGCGGCAGCTGGCAAAGGAAAACAAGAAGTTCCAGTACTCGCTCATAAAAAATGGAGGTCGCGCATCAGTATACAAAGGGAGCCTGCAATGGATGGAAGATGCCGGCATAATCAAACGCTGCTACAACACCGCCGCCACTGAACTCCCTCTGGACGGGAATGCCATCGAAGACTGCTTCAAAATTTACGTGACGGACATCGGGATTCTTATGTCTATGCTGGATTTCGGCACACAGGCGGACATTCTCAAAGGCAATCTTCTCGGGTACAAAGGGGCCATCTTCGAGAACCTGATGGCCGACTTCCTCTGTAAAAACGGACGGAATCTCTATTATTATCACAAGGACAGCGGTCTGGAGATCGATTTTCTCATCAGGCATAACGGTGAATGCACACCGCTGGAAGTCAAAGCGAACAGCGGCAAGGCCAAAAGTATGAACACCGTTTTGAGAAACCGGGATGTATATCATCTGTCGGAGGGGCTCAAATTCGGGAATTACAATGTAGGCCGCTCCGGGAATATCCTTACGCTCCCCCTGTATATGGGATTCCTGCTTGCCGAGAATGATTCCGACGATGATATCGCGGATGTTGACATAGCCGGGCTGGATGCTTTGTGATTCCAATGTTCGGATTTGCTTTCCGCAAGAACGCCCCGTATTTTTTAATCTCGACATTATTCATCATCTTTAATGTAAACAACTTCGACATCCGGGGTAAAATGTAGACTATTTCATCACGGCGTTATACAGGTCCTTATAGGTTTTCACCACGCTGAACAC
>JAUMVX010000086.1 GCA_030529945.1 Bacteroidia bacterium
GCCGGGAGTATATAATCCGTTCAGTTTGCTTAACACTTTCAAGTCAAACAAGTTCCGAATGTACTGGTTCGAGACGGGGATGCCTACTTTTTTGGTGCGGTATCTGAAGAAAGGAAGATATAATCTGGACAATATCTCGAAGAACAAGGTGTCGATGGAGACACTGACAGGGACGAACTATGTAAGTCCAGCACCTATTACGCTTATGTATCAGACCGGGTATCTGACCATCACCGGTTATGACGAGCGCTTCAATGCTTATACTCTTGATTATCCTAACGAGGAGGTGAAGAGTGGTTTTCTCAATTCGCTCAGCCAGCTCTATGCTCCTGCATTGATTGAGGGGGAGTTTTCGGTTTACAGTTTTGTGGAAGATATCGAGAGGGGCGACGTGGAGGGCTTTATGAACCGCTTCACGGCTTTCCTGTCCGGCAACGATTATGAGATACAGGGCGATCTGGAGCTGTACTTTCAGAACACGATGTCGATAATGCTGAAGATGATGGGACTGTACGTGAAGACGGAGTACCACACATCGCGAGGAAGGATAGACATAGTGTTCGACACGTATAGCTATGTCTATATCATCGAGCTCAAACGTGACCTTGACCCTCAGACGGCTCTTCAGCAGATAGAGGAGAAAGGCTACGACAAGCCGTTTCTCGCGAGCGGGAAGCAGATAATAAAGCTCGGCATCAACTTCTCCTCGCAGACTCGCACCGTGGACGGCTGGGCGCAGGCGTGACTCCTGCAAGGTTCTGCTCCTTCCGTCATACCGCTCCCGCCATACCCGACACACTCCCGTATGCCCGACCTGCTCGGGCATCCAGTGGTTAGAAATCAATTGATTTCATATTTGCCCGTAAATTACTATATTTGCGAGGATATAAGGAGGAAACGCGTATGTTGTACCCGATCGGAATACAAAGCTTTTCGGAGATAAGGGAGGGCGGGTTTGTCTATGTGGACAAGACTGCTCAGATTTATGACCTTGCCTCCACAGGGAAATATTATTTTCTGAGCCGCCCGCGCCGCTTCGGCAAGAGCCTTCTGGTATCCACGATGGAGGCGTATTTCAGCGGACGTAAGGAGCTTTTCAGCGGGCTCGCGCTGGAGGGCCTGGAGAAGGAGTGGAGGACGTACCCGGTATTGCATCTGGACCTGACGGGGAGCAAGTACACCGAGGTGGGGGACCTTCGGGAGAAGCTTGACCAGTACCTGCTGTCGTGGGAAAGGGAATATGGAGTAGAAGAAAAGTTTGAAGATCCGGGTGCGCGTTTCGGCGCGGTGATAGACGCGGCATACCGAAAAACCGGAGAGAAAGTGGTGATACTGGTCGATGAGTACGAGAAGCCCATAGTGGACAACATCGACGATGAGCCGCTGATGGAGAAGTACCGCCGCGCACTGCAGGGGTTCTACAGCGTCATCAAGGGACGGGATGCGTGCATCCGGTTCGCCTTCCTGACGGGTGTGACGAAGCTCGGGAAGATGAGCATCTTCAGCGGACTTAATAACTTGAACGACATCTCGATGGATTCGAGATATTCCGACATCTGCGGTATTTCTGAATCGGAGCTGAAGTCGTATTTCGATGAAAGTGTCGGGGAGATTGCCTCTGCGAACGGACAGGGGAAAGAGGAATGTTACGCGAAGCTTAAGAGGCTGTATGACGGTTATCATTTCAACGAGGATGCGCCGGGAGTATATAATCCGTTCAGTTTGCTTAACACTTTCAAGTCAAACAAGTTCAGGATGTACTGGTTCGAGACGGGGACACCGACCTTTCTCGTGCGATATCTCAAGAAGGGGAACTACAATCTGGATGACATCTCGAAGGACGATGTGCCGCTGGAGACTCTGACCGGGACGAACTATGTGAGTCCCGCCCCGATAACGCTTATGTACCAGACAGGATATCTGACGATAAGGAGTTATAATCCCGAGTTTTATACTTACACACTGGACTACCCTAACGAGGAGGTGAAGCGCGGATTTCTGAACTCGCTCAGCCAGCTCTATGCTCCTGCGCTGATAATGGGAGAGTTCTCGGTGGTACAGTTTGTCCGCGATATACGCGGGGGTAACGTGGAGGGCTTTATGAACCGCTTCACGGCTTTCCTGTCCGGCAACGATTATGAGATACAGGGCGATCTGGAGCTGTACTTTCAGAACACGATGTCGATAATGCTGAAGATGATGGGACTGTACGTGAAGACGGAGTACCACACCTCGCGAGGAAGGATAGACATAGTGTTCGACACGGACAGTTATGTCTATATCATCGAACTCAAGCGTGACCTTGACCCTCAGGCGGCCCTCCGGCAGATAGAGGAGAAAGGCTACGACAAGCCTTTCCTCGCCAGCGGGAAGCAGATAATAAAGCTCGGCATCAACTTCTCCTCACAGACCCACACCGTGGACGGCTGGGCGCAGGCGTGACTCTTTGCTCCTGTTCTGCTCCTTCCGTCATACCACTCCCGCCATACCCGACCTGCACCCGTAGTCATGCCCGACCTGATTGGGCATCTGGTTGCCGTCCTACGTCATGCCCGACCTGATCGGGCATCCAGTGTTGCTAACGGGATTGCCGGTCGGGGCCGGCAATGACGGACAAACAAGCCGGCAATGACAAGAGTTCCTTTCGTGACAACAGACTGTCACAAACCACGTATCTTCGCACAGTTATGCACTTTCTTTTGGACTTATCGTTTTTTATTTCGTACTTTTGAGGGAATCCACGAAACAGAATCACTAACACCGCCCGCTATGTCAGAGTCAGAAATCATCAAGCCGGATGAACCCAAGGCTCCAAGAAAAAGCAAGTTTGTCATCTGGCAGCTATTATTCCTATTATATGGAATATTCTACGCTACTGTACTGTTCCTTCCGTACATTGCTGTTTTCGGTCTGTTGTACCTGCTCACCAAAGACATTTTCTGGCTGGTTCTCACCATTATACTGGTTGTCGCCGACATCGGCGCGACCATATATATGGTCATTAATCTCTTAACCCACATTGCAGCGGAAGCCCCCTCCGATTTTTTTTCGCGTCCCCCGAC
>JAUMVX010000087.1 GCA_030529945.1 Bacteroidia bacterium
GAGCCGGCAATGACGGGAAAACCGGGGCCGGCAATGACGTGCACTCCCCACCTCATCTTCTCGTGCTGAAGCGGCTGAAGAGCCTCTGAGGAATCTCCATCGCTATGATGATGCCGAGCACGATGGCGAGAGCGGCTTTCACGGCCGAGAATCCAGTGTGGAACGAAAGGAGGAATTGGGCGGAGACCAGATAATAGGTGAACCAGAAGATGCCCGCGCCGGGCACGAGCGGGAAGATTCCGCAGAGCACATAGACTGTGCTCGGGCACTTGGCCCGCACTGCCGTGAAGCGTGAGAGAATGCATATCACGATGGTCGAGAGCACGATGGAGAAGGCTATGCCGGCCGAGCACCAGCGGATCAGCGCGAGGTACAGTCCCCAGCCTATCGCTCCGATGAGGCCTGTGCGGAGGTATTCGCGTCGCGGCGCTCCGAAAAGGTCGGCGAACGCTGCCGTGCCGACGAATGCCGCAAGCATCTGGGTGAGCAGTCCGGCGGTCTGAGCGCTCGTGCTCATCCCCTCCAGAGTGATCAGTCCGCCGAACACCCGGCCGTCCAGCAGGAAGCTGATGCTCACGCCGAGAGCGATGCAGATGAAGCCGAGCATCGCGTCCGTCAGGCGCGTGAGCCCGGAGATGTAGTCCGAATTCGCGAGGTCGCGCACGCCGTTCACGAAAGCCACCCCGGGAATCAGCGGCATAACCGCACCTATTATCATATTCGCGAGGCTGTCGCCGAAGCCGAGCCTGTACGAGACGAGACACAGCGCCGTGGCGACAGCGGCATTGCAGATGCCCGCGAGAATCTTCGAGAAGTGGCGCGAGCTGACCCCGAGCGCGAAGACGTAGAGCAACGCGCCCACGCAGAACGCAGCCGCGCAATCCATCAGACTCCCCCCGAACACGGCCGCGAAGCCCGCAGCTCCGAACGCCGAGCCGGCAATCTGCTCCCAGGCGGCCTTGCCCCGGCGGTCGCGTATCGCGACCAATCTCTCCCCGGCCTCTTCGAGGCTGCATCTGTCCGCGGCAATGTCGTAGCTGAGATCGTTCACCTCCACTATTTTAGAAAGCTGGATGCCCCGGATGGGAATGAACTCCACATTGGCATAGCGGCCCAGTGAGCCTGTGGTGAAGATGCCGTTGCTTATGACGAAGAAATGGCCGGAATCCACGCCGAAGTGCGACGCGATGCGCTGCATCGTCTCCTCCACCCTCGTAATCTCGGCCCCGTTCTCAAGCAGAATGTGTCCCGCGAGGGACGCGACATCCAAAACTTGAGAAAATTCATTCTTTTTTTCTTCCATATTGCAAAAGTATAAAAAGTTTCACTATATTTGTCGGAGAAGTTACGAATTGAAGTAATTCCGCTTCGGGCGGCGGTCTATTGTGACGCGGGCCCGGAGACGTGAAACGGGATTGGCCGGAACGGCCGCAGAAAATTTGATGAGATTGGCCGGAACGGCCGCATAGGATTTGATCACAGAACTGATATGGCTTATCAGGTTAAGACTAAGACTACTTACGGACAGCGAGTAAAGAATTCTTTCCGAGGCATTGTCGGCGGATTCATCGCCATCATTCTGGGCACCTGCGCACTCTGGTGGAACGAAGGCCGTGCGGTGAAGACTTCCCGTATGCTCAAGTCGGCCGAATCGGCGGCGGTGCACGTGGCTGATGTCAGCAGTGTCGATGCCGCGTATGACGGTAAGCTCATCCACGCCAGCGCGGCGGCGCAGACCTCCGAAACGCTCACGGACGCCGCCTTCGGCGTAAGCGCGGCGGCTCTCCGGCTCGAAAGGAGCGTGGAGTTCTACCAGTGGACGGAGCACAGCTCGACCCAGACGAAAGACAAGGTGGGCGGCTCGCAGGAAAAGGTCACCACCTATACATATAATAAGGAGTGGACAGGCAAGCCTGTCAATTCCGCCGATTTCAAGGATCCCGAGTATCAGGGCTCGAATTCCGTCTTCATCACACCTTCCGGGCAGACCTGGCAGGCCGGGAATGTGACCTTCGGAGCCTACAGGCTGCCCGCCGATATGGTTTCGCAGCTCAGCTGCGGCACTCCTGTGGAGATTTCTCCGGACGAGGCGGTGCTTTCGGCACTTGATGACGAGATTTCCAAATTCAAGAAAGATTCGCTCGAAACTTCATACGTGCACGTAAGCGGTAATGTCATCTATCTCGGACGCAGCTCCGCAGCTCCCGAAATCGGGGACGTGCGCATCACCTATACCAAGGCGGACTGCGGCGACGTATCGATTATCGCGCAGGTGGCCGGGGACACTTTCACAAAGTACACCGCCCCTAACGGCAAGTCCTTCTCCACCATAGTTTCCGGGGTACGGTCTATGGACGAGATGTTCCAGTCCGAGCATCAGGCGAACAATATCTGGCTCTGGGTGCTCAGAATTTTCGGCATCATACTGATCATCAGCGGATTCAAGGGCATCTTCGACATCCTCGTGACTCTGCTCAAGGTTCTCCCTCCTCTGGCCGCCATCGGCAGTCTGGGCGTAAACCTTGTATGCAATGTAGTGGGCTTCATCTGGTCTCTCGTGGTAATCCTCATAGCTTGGATTGCCTACAGGCCTGTGGTGGCCATAATTCTGCTTGCGGTGGTTCTGGCTCTCGTGGTCTTCCTCGTCCGCAAGTCGAAGGGAGCAGCAGCCGCCGGGGAGAAGGCCGGTTAAAATGAATAGAAAGAAATCACAAGGTAAAATCTTGTGACGTTTCATGTATAGTAAAAGTTATTTAGTGTTAAGGGAAATAGGCTCGCCGTGAGGCGCGCCTATTTCTTTCATTTACCGGGGAGCGTACTCCCCGGACCCCTTGGAGCCTCGCCGTGAGGCGCGCCTATTTCTTTTATAGGTGGGGGCTTAAATAAGCGTAGGGGCATCGTGGAGGCTACTTCACGCCCGGGCGGCACTCCGTCATGCCCGGCTTGCATTCCGTCATGCCCGGCTTGACCGGGCATCTCCTGGCTCGAAAGGATTGCCGGTCGGGGCCGGCAATGACAAACAAAGGGGCCGGCAATGAC
>JAUMVX010000003.1:0-50108 GCA_030529945.1 Bacteroidia bacterium
CGGAAATGCAGTTTGAAATCGTGACCATGAAATATTGTTTAACTTAACACCCTATAAATTTATTTGCTCATCAGTCGTGTACCCCGGTACACTCCTTCTTCACAAGCAAATTTATCCACAAAAATCCTTCACAAAAACTTGCCAACTTATTATTTCGCCATCACCTGGAGCGCAAAATTAGCATATTTTTTTTAATTTTGCGCACGCGGAACTCGCATCCGGCAATTTTAACCCAAATCTCTCGATAATGCTCAAGGTTTACTGCAAGAACACCGGTACCTACGGAGAATTCCAGGAAGGCACCACTCTTCTGGATATGGTGGACAGCTTCGATTTCGACAAGCCGTATCCGATTCTCTCAGCCAAGGTGAACAATGTCTCCCAGGGACTCAAGTTCAGAGTCTTCAACAACCGCGATGTGGAGTTTCTGGACTTTACCAGCTACAGCGGCCGCCGTTCCTACTGCCATTCGCTCTGCTTCCTGCTGAGCAAGGCCGCGCAGGACGTGTTCCCGGGCAGCAAGATTCTTATGCGCCGCCCCATCTCGAAGGGCTATTTCTGCACCCTCATAAAGCAGGACGGCACCTCGGTCTGTGAGGATGATGTAGCCCTCATCAAGGCCAGGATGACTCATCTCGTCGAAAGCGCGGTGCCTTTCCGCCGTCACGAAGTGCGTCTGGCGGAGGCCATCAAGGTGTTCCATTCCATAGGCTGCGAGGACAAGGTCCGCCTGCTGGAGACTTCCGGAGAACCGTATGTGGCATATTACACACTCGAGGGGACGCCGGATTATTTCTATAACGCCCTCGTTCCTTCCACCGCTTATCTGAAGGTCTGGGACCTGATGCTCTATCACGGCGGTATGATACTCCGCCTCCCTTCCCGGCATCAGCCGGAGGAGCTCGCGCCTTTCTTCGAGCAGCCTAAGACTTTCGAGGTGTTCGCCGAGACTTCCCGATGGAACAAGATTATGGGGCTGGGTAATGTCGGGGACGTGAATCTCGCCGTCCGGAACGGACTCGGAAGCGAGCTTATCCAGGTGGCCGAGGCTCTGCAGGAAAAGAAGATAGTGAAGATAGCCGAGGAGATAGAAAGGCTTTTCCACAGTTCCAGACAGATGAGGGTGGTGCTCATCACCGGCCCGAGCAGCTCGGGTAAGACCACCGTCTGCAAGCGCCTGAGCGTCCAGCTGCTTGCCTGCGGCCTGCAGCCCATCACCATCTCCACCGACGATTATTTCGTGAACCGGCTCGACACGCCGCGTTTCCCCGACGGGAGTTTCGATTTCGACAACTTCGACACCGTGGACCACGGAATGCTGCAGCGCGATCTGGTGCGGCTGCTTTCCGGCGAGGAGGTGGAAGTTCCGAACTATAACTTCGTGACCGGCCTTCGCGAATACAACGGCCGCCGTCTCAAGATGGGTCCCGAAACCGTGCTGCTGCTCGAGGGCATCCACGCCCTGAACCCTAAGCTGACGGATATGGTGGACGAGGACAAGAAGTTCCGCATTTTCATTAACGCCATAACCTCCCTGTCTCTGGATGACCACAACTGCATCCCGACCAGCGACAACCGTCTGCTCCGCCGCATAGTGCGCGACTACAACAAGGGAGCTTTCACACCGATGGAGACCATCTCGAACTGGCCCAATGTGCGCCGTGCGGAGGTCAAGTGGATCTATCCTTACCAGGAGAAAGCCGATGTGCTGTTCAATTCCGCCTATCTTGTCGAGTTCGCGGTGCTCCGCCTCCACGCCGAGCAGATTCTCTCGCTCGTACCGAAGGACCGTGAGGAGTACAGCGAGGCGCACCGCCTGCTGAAGTTCCTGCATTACTTCCTGCCGGTATCGGACAAGGAGATACCTCCGACCTCCCTGCTCCGCGAATTCGTGGGCGGCAGCAGCTACAAGTATTGACAGAATCCGCGACACATAGAAAAAGCTTGCTCCGGGGACGGAACAAGCTTTTTCTATGTCAACAGGCCATCTACGGAAGCTGCTGCTTCTTGTAGTTTCTCGGTCGCCAGGCTCCGTAGATTTCGCTCACATTGCCTGCGGTCAGGAAAATCTTTATGTCGTTGGAGCGGATGAATGCCATCAGGTTCGCGAACTCCTGCTGGGTGAGAAGGCTCTGGATTTCGGTCCTCTTCTTTCCCGAATAGCCGCCCGTCACTTCATAGAGGCTGCATCCCCTGCAGAGGTCGTTTATGATATAGTCGCGAATCTTCTCCGCTTCGTCGGAGATGATGCAGATTCTCTTCTTCTTGTTCAGGCTTGCCGTGAAATAGTCTATGCACAGACCGTCCATCCAGGTGCCGATGATACCGATGACCACCATACGGAAAGGATTGATGGCGAATGCGGTGCAGCAGATGAGTATGCCTCCCACGGCTACGGACGCGCCGATGTCGAAGTGGAGGTATTTATTGAATATCTTGCCCAGGATGTCCAGGCCGCCCGAAGAGGCGTTAATGCTGAAAAGCAGGGTCTGGCATATCGATACCATAAGCACGAAGCACATCAGGTCGAACCAGATGTCGCCCATTACCGAGGTCTGTCCCTCGGCGATAAGGGAGCTGTAAGGCATCACCTTGTCCCAGAAGCTCATTATCGGACCCAGAATCAGAGCCGTATAGACCGTCTTGATCCCGAATTCCGCCCCTATCAGGACGTAGGCGAGCACCAGCAGTATGGCGTTCACGATGATCACCATATTCGGGACGCTGATATTGACGCCGATGTTCTCAAGTATCGCGCTCAGCACGATCGAGAGTCCGGATACGGAGCCGATGATAAGTTTGCTCGGAACGAGGAAATAATAGACGGCGGCTCCGCCGATGAACATCGCCGCAGTCATAATGATGAATTCTTTCCAGAATTTCTTCGTCTTGAGGTAAGACAAAGCCTTGCTTAGATTCATAAAATGGCTATCAGTTTTGGTTTTACCCTACAAATCTACACATAAAATCGATATAAACTAACGATTCTTTAATTATATCGGCAAAAATCGACAGAAATGATTCCCGGAAGACAACTTGGCGAGTCCTTGATAATCACTTGACAGGCAGCCTCCGTTTGCCCTCGGGACGAAAAAAAGAGGGTGGCCCCGAAGGGTCATCCTCTTTGAGTATTGGACGGCGCGGGAGCGCCGGCCGCTTAGCAAATCTCGATCTGGCGGGATGCCGGAGTCTTGACGGTCTCTTCCTTCTTAGGAAGGGTGATTTTCAGGACTCCGTCCACCATCGCCGCGCTGATGCCTTCTACGGACACCTCGTCCGGCAGTATGTAGCTCTGGCGGAATGACGAGTAGGAGAACTCCCTGCGGAGGTAATTCTTCTTGTCCTTCTTCTCCTCGGCCTCGTGTTTCTTCTCGAGGGATATCACAAGCTCGTTGTCGTTCTCGACATTGATCTTGAAGTCCTCCTTCTTCATACCCGGGGCGGCTACCTCGATTTCGTAGTTCTTCTCGTTTTCGAGAATGTTCACTGCAGGTGAAGCGAACTGCTTGCTCGGGGTGAAAGTAGCGAAGTCATCGTCAAAGATGTCATTGAAAATACTTGGTAACCAATTCTGGTTTCTTCTTACTGGTAACATAATCATAATCTCCTATTTTTTAATTTCACTTTCTGTTTTCCCCCGCCTCATTGGCGGGTTCGACATCAGAATAGGCAAAAGCGGGGCCGATGCCAAAAGGTCACGTTTTTTCGCGAAAAATCTGACAGATTGACACAAAATGCTGACATTCAGTCAGTTGCGCTGACACTTTGTCATCATCGCAATCCTGTGTGGCATTCATCGGCCCCTAAGATGTCACAGGCTTACTTCCCGCTCTTCAGCAGTCCATTCGGCTATGGACGGATCCCAGAATACTTCTTCAAGCGAGATGTTGATGTCCAGTGTGTAGCACCTGCCGTTCACGAAACGCGGGATGATGCTGCGCAGCGGAATGCTTTCGGAAATCTGTTCCACGATGCCCGAATAGAGGTCTATGACCGCGTAGCCGATTACGACAGTCCCGATGCCGTCTTCGAATGACTGCGGGATGTACAGGGTCCGGAGTCCCGGAAGCTCGGTTTTTTCGAATCTGAGCTCAATAGGGTCTCCGCCATAGTCTCCATAGACGGCATCGTAATGCTCTCCGCTTGTCCAGATGTTCATCTCTTTCCATTCTCCCGATTCGGAACTGCCCTGCCGGTAGCTCCCCGTTCTGGCCACGTCTTTCAGCGTGACCGAGCTGACGCGGAACTCTTTAGATCCGGAATAGTCTTTCCGGGTCCTGGCTGTTACCTTGAGTTTGGCAAGCTGATGGCGGAAGTGGGCCGGAACTGAGGCGCTTGTGCCGAGCGCGCAGGTTTTAAGGCTTTTGTTAAGGGCGGCCGGGGCTACCATAAAGTCCAGGTCACCATCGAGGCTGATGTCGAAATTCTCAAGGCGCACGCCTGTCGCATCTCCGACGCTGACTTTCGCAGTGGAATTGGGATGGAACTGCAGGTGCGTCCTGTTCAGCGTCCAGCAGTAGAAGTTCAGACTTCCGCCGGCCTTCGGCCAATGATATGTTTCCGACAGCCTCCAGGCATTGTTCTGCCAGCCGGCCGTCTTTCCGGGGATAAATGCTTCATTCGTGGATGCGGGCGTGTCCTGACGGGAATCGGAGGACGTATGGCAGGCGTAGACCGAGAAGACGCTTGATTTGTCGAAAACTTCTCCTGCGGCTTTCGTAAGGGAGGTTATCTGAAATGTGATTTCAGTATGTTCACAGTACCCGCATTCGTCAAAGTCGAGCGGGTTGACCTTGGCGCAGCCGACAAATGTCGCGGAAGCGGCCAGGGCGGTAATTATTGTTTTCACGATACGGGATGCGTAACCGACGCATCGGCGGGGATAATTGTCAGGTCTGGCCGGCCCTTGGAATGACGCCGGGCCGGCATTGTTCATCGGAAGCTGTTCAGAACAGCTTCCAAGATGTCTGAAAAGACGGCGGGGATGTCCCTTCCGTCGGAGTTATTCAGCACCTGACAGATCCCAGGGTGAACAGACGGTTCACCGATGACCTTACTCCCGATGTGTGATACGCGAGAGAGTCGAGAAAGTTGTACAGATTGATGATGTTGTGCCGTTTATCGGATGCGGAGAAGTTCGGGGCGTGCGTGTTCCCGCCGCTCGGGTTCTTTATGTTCCTGGCTACCGTTATGGCGTTGCCCGCAGTCTCCTGATGTCTGAACAGGGAGGCTCTGAATGTGCCGGCGTGGAATTTATAACCGTTTTCAAGGTCGAAATCCATCTCATCGCATTTCTGTCCGCCGCCGCTCCCATATGTGGCGGAGCCGTTGTCGCTATGAGCGGCCAGAACCATTCGTTCTGAAGTATAGAACAGAACGTGGACCAATGTCAGCGCAATGGTGAAAAGAAACAATCTTGTAAATCCTTTCATCGGGCGCAAATTTATGTTAAATATTAATAGATTGCAAGGGGGGGGGAGCACTTTTTACAATAAAAATACAAATTATTGATAGTGGCTGATACTATTATGACAGGCGGAAATTTTATTGCGGATTATTTATCAATTTTCATATATTTGTCGGTGTTTATAGTATCACAATGCTTTTGCGGATATGGACGGACTTGATGAATTATTCCCTCATTATGACCGGGACGGACTCGAACTGGTCCGGAAAGCGGCCGGGAT
This sequence comes from Bacteroidia bacterium, assembly GCA_030529945.1. Lineage (GTDB taxonomy): Bacteria > Bacteroidota > Bacteroidia > Bacteroidales > UBA932 > Cryptobacteroides. Next base: position 5,688 of record JAUMVX010000003.1, read on the forward strand.
TGCACAGGCCGCGCTTGCGGGGGACGTGCGCGGAGACGGTTCCCCGTTCTTCGAACATCCATTGGGCGTAGCCCGCATAGTGAGCGACGAGATCGGACTGCCCGCCGAGTGCGTCGCGGCTGTCTTTCTGCACGAGGCCTCGCGCTTTCACCCCGATGTGCCGCTCGGGGGGTTCTCCTCCGATGTGCTCACTATGGTGGACGGACTGAACAAGATTTCCTCGATTAAACCTAAAGACACGCGCCTCGAAGCGGAGAACTACAAGAAACTGATCGTGCAGTACTCCCGTGACCCCCGCGTGACCGTCATAAAGATCGCGGACCGTCTCGAGATTATGCGGAATCTGTCGCTCTTCCCGAAGGCGGACCGCGAGCGAAAGCAGCTGGAGACCCTGCTGCTCTATATCCCGCTCGCGCATCAGCTGGGACTGTATAATATAAAGGGGGAGCTGGAAAACATCTGGTTCAAGTTCGCCGAACCGGAGCAGTACCGCCTCATCACGAACAAACTGAAGGCGGGCGAAACGGACCGCCGGAGACTCTCGGAGGAATTCATAAAGCCTCTTGAGCTCAAGCTTCAGGATGCCGGAATCAGCTATCATATGAAGGTCAGGACTAAGTCAGCTTATTCCATATATAAGAAGATGCTGGTGCAGAAAGTGCCTTTCGAGGGCGTGTACGATGTCTTCGCGATACGCCTCATCATAGATTGCGACTGCGACCTGAAGGCGGAGAGGGACCTCTGCTGGCAGGTGTACGGCTATGTCACCGAGGAGTACGAGGCGGACGAAAAGAGACTGCGCGACTGGGTGAGCCGTCCGAAGGCGAACGGCTACGAGTCTCTGCACATCACCGTGCGGAATCGCGACGGGGCCTATCTCGAAGTGCAGATACGCACGCGCAGGATGGATGACATCGCCGAGAACGGACACGCCGCGCACTGGTCCTACAAGGGCATCCGCCACGAGCAGACGCTCGACAATTGGCTGACTTCCGTCCGCTGGGCTCTGGAACATCCCGGCGAGGCAGGCTCCGGCGACCTGCCGGAGCCGCCGGGCAAGGAGATATTCGTCTTCACCCCGACCGGCGAGCTGAAGATACTGCCGGCGGGATCCACGGTGCTCGACTTCGCTTTCAGGATACACTCGAACGTGGGAAGCCGCTGCACGGGTGCGAAAATAGGCGGCAAGGCGGTTTCCATCCGGGAGACTCTGCATACCGGAGATGTGGTGGAGATTATGACGGGCAGGAATCAGAAGCCGTCGCCTGACTGGCTGACCTGGGTCGTGACTTCCAAGGCCCGCAGCCGCATCAAGCACGAACTCAGCGAGATGGAGTTCCGCAAGGCGTCCGAGGGCAAGGGACTGCTCGAACGCAGGCTGAAGAATTGGAAGCTGGAGCTTCCGGACGAGCTGCTTGCGGAGTATATGAAGAAGAAGCGCTACACGAGTCTGAACTCGTTCTATGCCGCCCTGGGAGAGGAGGCCCTGGATGTGAACGATGTAAAGGAATTCATACTCGAAAGCCGGAAGGAGCGCGTGCAGGGTCAGGAGGAGGAAGTCCTCAGGGACAAGCAGTGGAAAGGAGGGGATGCCGGAGGGGATGATATCCTCGTGCTGAACGCCAGGGACGTGAAGGGCCTGGACTACAAGATGGCGCGATGCTGCAATCCCGTGCTCGGAGACGACGTGTTCGGCTTCGTGACCAGGGGCAAGGGCATCACCATCCACAGGATGTCCTGCCCGAACGCGTCGAGGCTTATGGACCGCTATCCCTACCGTATCCAGAAGGTCCGCTGGGCGGACACCCCGACCTCCACCGGCTTCCAGTGCACTCTGCGCATTACCGCCGAGCCGGAATACTCCGTCATCTCCAAAATAATGGAAGTCACGGCCGGATTCAAGGCATCCGTCCGTTCCTTCAATGTGAACCGGGACAACCGTAAATCCACCTACGAAATCACCGCCCGCATACTGGTGCCTTCGAATATGGAACTCGACAAGGTGATTTCCCAGGTTTCCTTGCTGAAGCACGTGATAAAAGTGAAAAGAATCTGAGTCTTTTCTTTGTGAATCATAATTATTTAACTACCTTTGCACGCCTTTGTGGCAGGCGTGCTTTTTGCTCTCGCCGCCCGGGCACGGAAATAATGTTTAACTACTTGTTTTGATTTACATTAACTATTATGGAAGAAACAAAGAAGAACGTACTGAACGCTTCAGTAGCCCCGGAGGATTTTAACTGGGACGCTTTCGAAGGCAATTCAGAACTTTACGGCGGTGCAGACGCTGAAGAAATCCGCGCCGCGTATGACAAGACCCTTTCCAAGGTCGTCGAAGGTGAGGTCGCTGAAGGCGATGTCATCGAGGTGAACAAGAGGGAAGTAGTGGTGACTATCGGCGGAAAGAGCGAAGGCGTCATCTCCGCTAATGAATTCCGCTATAATCCTGACCTCAAGGTCGGCGACAAGGTGGAGGTTTACGTGGAGTCCGCCGAGGACAAGAAAGGCCAGCTCGTTCTTTCGCACAAGAAGGCCCGCGCTCTCAAGTCTTGGGACAGAGTGAACGAGGCATATAATAACAACGAGATCGTCAAGGGCTTCGTGAAGACTCGCACGAAGGGCGGTATGATCGTGGACGTGTTCGGAATCGAGGCCTTCCTCCCGGGCAGCCAGATCGACATCAAGCCTATCCGCGACTACGATGCATACGTTAACCAGAGCATCGACTTCAAGATCGTCAAGATTAACCAGGAGTTCCGCAATGTGGTCGTTTCCCACAAGGCTCTTCTCGAGGCCGAGCAGGAGCAGAAGAGGGCCGAACTCATCGGCAAGCTGGAGAAGGGACAGATCCTCGAGGGTACGGTGAAGAACATCACCAATTACGGCGTGTTCGTGGACCTCGGCGGTGTGGACGGTCTCATCCATATCACAGACCTCTCCTGGGGCCGCGTGAACCATCCGGAGGAGTTCGTTCAGCTCGACCAGAAGATAAAGGTGGTAGTCCTCGACTTCAACGAGCAGCAGAAGAGAATCGCCCTCGGTTACAAGCAGCTTACTCCTCATCCTTGGGACAACCTCGACCCTGATCTCAAGGTCGGCGACAAGGTTAAGGGCAAGGTCATCCTCATCGCTGACTACGGCGCGTTCGTGGAGATCGTTCCGGGCGTAGAGGGTCTCATCCACGTTTCCGAGATGAGCTGGAGCCCGCGTCTGCACTCCGCACAGGAGTTCCTAAAGGCCGGCGACGAGGTGGAGGCTCAGATCCTGACCATCGACCGCGAAAACCGCAAGATGTCCCTCGGTCTGAAGCAGCTTTCCGCAAATCCTTGGGAGAGCATCCGCGAGAAATATCCTGTAGGTTCCGTTCATAAGGCCACTGTCCGCAACATCACGAACTTCGGCGTGTTCGCCGAGCTTGAGGACGGCGTGGAAGGCCTCGTGCATATCAGCGACCTGAGCTGGAACAAGATCAAGCATCCGTCCGAGATCGTTTCCCCTGGAGACGTCATCGATGTCAAGATTCTCGACTTCGACGAGGCTAACCACAAGCTCAGCCTCGGCCACAAGCAGACTCTCCCTAACCCTTGGGATGAGATCGAGGCCAAGTTCACCGTAGGTTCCGTAGTGGAGGGCACTGTAGCTTCCCTTACTGACAAGGGTGCCAACATCACCCTCGAGGGAGGTGCCGAAGGCTTCGCGTTTAACCGTGAGCTCGTGAAGGAAGACGGCAAGAACGCCGTTCAGGGCGAGACCCTTCCGTTCAGAGTAGTGGAGCTTCGCAGAAGCACCCGCCGCATCATCCTCTCCCACACTAGGACTTATGCCGAGGCTAAGGAGAAGGAAGCGGCCACCGAGGTGGACAACACCAAGAAGGCCGTGAAGAAGATCAATTCGTCAGTGGAGAAGACCACTCTCGGTGACATCGACGCTCTCGCGGCTCTCAAGGAAAAGCTCGAAAAAGGTGAATAAATGAATTTCACGCTTCATATAATGGGTTCCGCTTCGGCGAAACCCATTATGGAAAGATATCAGAGCGCCCAGGTACTTTCTGTACACGGGCGCTTGTTCTTGATAGACTGCGGCGAAGGCGTGCAGATGCGCCTTCAGCAGTATCATATCTCCTTCCAGAAGATAGATTCGGTTTTCATCTCGCATATCCACGGAGATCACATCTTCGGCATCTTCGGACTTCTTTCCACTATGGGGATGCTCGGGCGGAAGATTCCGCTGAACATCTATGCTCCCGGCTCTTTCGGTCCGATACTCAAGTTCTTCCTTTCCTATTACGGAGAAGGAATAGGTTTCGAAATCAGGCACATAGTCGTGAAGGCGAAGGAGCCTGAAGTGATTTACAGGACGAAGACCCTGAGTGTCAGTGCCATACCTCTGAACCACGGCATAGAGACCTACGGCTACATCTTCCGCGAAAATACTCCGCAGCGCAATGTCCATAAACCCCTTATCGAGCGTTACGGCCTCACTCTTGCTGAGATAGGGGCCCTGAAGCAGGGTGCGGACGTAGTGCGCGGGGATCTCGTAATCCCGAACGGCGAGGCGAGCTATCTTCCTTGGGAACCGAGGAGTTATGCCTATGTTTCTGACACGGCGCCTTTCCCTCAGCTGGCGCAGTGGCTGCACGGCACGGATGTGCTGTACCACGAATGCACGTACACTGCGGCATTGGCCGCCGCAGCGGCCGAAAGAAAGCATTCCACTACGCTGCAGGCCGCCGCTTGCGCTGAGGCCGCCGGTGTGTCGGAGCTGCTCATAGGTCACTTTTCTTCGCGCGAGCGGGATGCTTCCGTCTATGAGCGGGAGTGCAGGAGCGTTTTTCCGCAGACCAGAGCGGTCAGCGACGGGGATGTTTTCGATTTTCCGCTGAAGAAGACGCTCTGAGACGGATTTTTTTCTAACTTAGCCCCGGTTATGAAGAAGATTGCAGGATTTGTGGCGGCCTTCGCGCTGCTGTGCACGCACTTGGCTGCGGATTCCATCCACGAGAAATACATACGGGAATGGGCTCCCACCGCCGTGCGCGAGATGTACCGCAGCGGCGTTCCCGCGAGCATCACCCTGGCTCAGGGTATGCTGGAGTCGCGTTGCGGGCTTTCGGATCTGGCCGCGAAGGGAAACAACCACTTCGGCATCAAGTGTCATTCGGACTGGAAGGGCGGGAGTATGAGGGCCGACGACGACAGGAAAGCGGAGTGCTTCAGGGTCTATGGCAGCGCGGACGAGTCGTTCAGGGACCATTCTGACTTTCTGCGCTACCGCGACAGGTACAAGTTCCTTTTCGACTACGATGTCACCGACTACAAGGCTTGGGCGCACGGGCTGAAGAAGGCCGGCTATGCCACCGACCCGTCCTATCCCTCGAAGCTCATTAAACTCATAGAAGATTACGGTCTGGACAGATACGACAGCTCTCCCGCATCTTTCGCAGATGATTCTTCCGCCATCAGCGAAGCGGACGCTCCCGGGCAGCAGTCAGCTTCCGCCGATGTGAAAGCCGGACAGAGCAGAGCTGAAGCCAGAGCGGCCGCAAAGGCGGCCAAGGCCAGGGCGAAAGCCGCCAAGAAGCACAGGAGCGAGGTAAGCGCCGGGATCCCTTCGTCACCTCTGGAACTGGAGGAGGCCGTGGAAGTGAAAGCATCCGAGAAATTCAGCTTCTCTCTCAGCCGGACCCTTATGTCGAAGAACGGAGTGATGTTCATCTATGCGCGCAGGGGTGAGACCTATGAGTCCATAGCCAAGGCTAACCATCTGTTCCTGAAAGAGATACTAAGTTTTAACGATGCGCCGCAGTCCGCGACTCTGCACGAGGGGGACATAGTTTATCTCCAGAAGAAGAAAAACCGCACTCAGAAGGGGCTGGACAAGTATATCGTAGCTGCCGACGGGGAGTCCCTGCGGGATATCTGCCAGAGGTTTGCGGTGAGACAGGTGAGCGTGGAGAAGATGAACGGCTTCGCGCCGGGGCACTCTCTGCGGGAGGGGGACACTATTTTGCTCAGATGATTATGAAAGGCAAGAAAAACGGAAAAGCCGGGAGGATCCGGAAATGGGTATTGGCCGGCGGCTGCGCCGCGGCCGTGTGCGTTCTCGCTGCGGGACTGCTCTTCGGGAACTATTTGAGTGACAACAAGCTTTCGAATTTCCGCCGTTCCACCGTGCTGTACGTCTATCCTGACACCGGAGCTGAGCAGGTGCTTCAGAACATTATGGATTCCTGTGGGGTGATGCGGCCCCGGAGTCTCAGGCGGACCTTCGAGAGCAAGCAGGTTTCGACCTATCTGAAGCCGGGACGTTATGTGCTGGAACCGGGACATACCAGCGCCTATGCCGCACGTATGCTGAACAACGGCTGGCAGACTCCCTGCACTCTCGTGCTTTCGGGCACGCTGAGGCAGAAGGGCGTGATCGCCCGCAAGATAAGCTCTCAGCTTATGCTCGATTCGGCGACCGTAGCCTCGGCCCTGAATGACCCCCAGCTTCTGAGCAGATATGGTTTCACGCCTCAGAATGTCTTCAGTATGATCATCCCGGACAGTTATCAGATGTACTGGACGGCGGGCATCAGCGAGATTCTCGACTGTCAGAAGAAGGCCTACGACGCTTTCTGGACTGCGGAGCGCCGCAGGCAGGCCCAGGCGCAGGGGCTTACTCCGGAGCAGGTCTCCATAGTGGCTTCCATAGTGAAGGGGGAGTCCAATTATGAACCCGAGTTCCCCAAGATAGCCGGGGTGTATCTGAACCGTCTGCGCAAAGGGATGCGGCTTCAGGCTGACCCGACCATAGCATTCTGCTATGACTACAGCATAAACAGGATACTGCGCAAGCATCTGAACGTGGATTCGCCCTATAACACCTACATCCATCAGGGACTTCCTCCGGGACCTATCTGCGTGCCCACGAAGGCCTGTCTGGAGGCGGTCCTTTCTCCGGACAGCCACGGCTATCTCTTCTTCTGCGCGAACAGCAATTTCGACGGCAGCCATCTTTTCGCCGTGACCTACGAGCAGCACCTTAAAAACGCCCGGGCTTTCCAGTCGGCTCTGAACGAGAGAAACAAGAAAAACTCCGGGCGAAGTTAGTGTCGTTTATTGAGATTCGCTTGGTTGAGGCTGCCTTGCCGGCGGCCCCGACATTGCTGCAGACTGCCTGACGCGTCAGGTGTCTATATTCTGCAGATGGTGAGGACATCGCCCTCCTGAAGGACGGAGTTGCCGTGCGGCACGATATTGCGCTGGCCGCGCTGAATCATCAGCACTATGTAGTCGTTGCTCTTCCGGTACTCGCTCATAGTCTTGCCGATCCACTTGCTGCCCGACTTCATCGTAACTTCTTCTATGGACGTGTCCTTGTCATCATAGGTGCGCGACAGCATAATCACGCAGTCGCCCTCCTGCAGGACCGTGTCGCCGTTCGGGACGATTTTCTCCCCATCCCGGATGACCAGGGCGATGAGCACGCTCACCGGCAGGTGCAGGTCCTTGATGGGACGTCCGTTCCACGGGCCGTTTTTCGCCAGGTCCAGACGGCTGAACTGCATCTCGGTGTTCTCGGCGTAGTCATTGAACGTCTTCAGGACGTTCGCATCCTCGTCTATGATATCCGCGGCCTTGGCGACCGCGGGGATGAGAGAACCTTGCAGCAGGATGGAGATGAGTACGATGACGAAGACTATGTTGAAGATGTCCTTGGTCAGATATTCGTTCCCCGTGGTGGCCATAATGGCGAACACGATGGACGCGGCTCCGCGCAGACCCGCGTACGAAATCACGGTCTGCTGGCGTATCCCGTATTTCTTGAAGGGGATGAGAACCGCAGCCACGGAAATCGGACGGGCGAACAGAAGCAGCGCGAAGAATATGGCGATGGCCGGAAGCAGCGCCTTGTGCATAATCTCCGGCCGGGCCAGAAGGCCCAGGATGAAGAAGATGAGCACCTGCATCAGACCGGTCAGACCATCGAAGAAGCTTACCAGAGACTTCTTGTTCTTGAAGTCGGTGTTGCCCAGGATGATGCCGACGATATAGCAGCTGAGATAGCCGTTGCCCCCTATGAGATCCGGAATCGCATAGGAGGCGATGGCTATGGCCAGTATGAAGAGCGAATCGAAACCGTCAGTCTGGAATTTGATTCTCTTCAGCAGAATGGTAGAGATCTTGGCGATACCCAGGCCGCATACGGCGGCGAAGAAGATCTGCGCGAAAACCATCCACACTATATGTCCTCCGGAGGCGCTTCCGTTCATTACCGAGAGCATCACAACCGTCAGCATATACGAGCAAGGGTCGTTGCTGCCGCTCTCCATTTCGAGCAGCGGGGCTATGTTGTTCTTCATACCGAGCTTGCGTGAACGCAGGATCGAGAAAACGGATGCGGCGTCCGTGGAGCTTATCACGGAACCCATCAGGAGACTTTCCACCCAGCCCCATCTGAGGACGAAATGGCAGAAGACGCCCGTGAGCAGGGCTGTCAGGAAGACTCCGATGCTGGCGAGCAGGCCCGCCTCCACCGCAATCGGCTTGGCGGAATCCCACTTGGTTCCGAAACCTCCATAGAACATAATGAAGATGAGGGCCGCCGTACAGGTGTCCTTCGCGAACTCCTGGTCTTCGAGATGTATCGGTATGAGGCCGTTGTTTCCGAAGATTATTCCCAGCAGGATGAATGCGAGGAGGGTGGGGATCCCTATACGGAACGAAAGGTTGTTAAGCCATACGCAGATCAGGATGATCGCGGCGATCAGAACCAGAAAAAGACTCATTATTATTTACCTAAGGTTTCTATTAACTTTGCGGCCTTCGCACCCCGGAGCTCCGTCATTTCGCCCACCGGCTGGTAGGTATAGGAGCTGAAATCCATAAGCTGCGCGAAGACGATCTGTTCGTGTTTGTTGTAAAAAGCTTCGATGCGGACGCAACCCCCTTCGCAGCCCTCCTTGAACTCCACCTCGTCCGCTCTCCCTTCGAGGAAGTCGAGGATATTCTGTCTGAAACTGCGCGGCACATCGATGGCCACTTTCGTAAGGACAGTGTCGAGTCCGTCCTTGCGGAAACCGCTCTTCCAGAGGAAGAAAAGGAGGACGCCCAGTACTATGAGCGATATTCCGAGTCCCGCGTTAATGAAGAAAAGGCCGATGCCCGCTACTGCGAAGACGGCGCTGACTATTATATTGGTGAGAGTATGTACTCTTCTGAAATTCTTTTCCATTTAATTATATATTGAGTAAGTAGATGATTGTCGATATTGCGGGCGGCTCCGCCCGTGAAGGGAAAAGAAATCAGTTCTTGAGTATGCACAGGAAGAACAGCCGGTTCTCCGGAGAGAGGGCTCCCGAAAAATGGCAGGTCGCGAGCCGGTCGAAATCCGAGGCGCCGTGTCTGTTCAGAAGTTTGTCGAATCTGAGTAATGCGTATGATGCGAAGGCGGCCGTCCGGGGTCGTCTCGAATTCCAGAAATGCTGACCGTCGCCCCTCTCCACGGGTGAAAAGGCCGGAGACGGAACCGTCACCACTCCGCAGCCGCAGGGAGAGTCGAAATCGGAATACCTCGCGCTCGAGTATCCGTCGGTGTGCAGGACGCTCTCCGCGATGGCAGATGCGGCCTTCTCCGCCCGTGTGGCGAGAACGGCGGAAATCTGCCCTGTCTGGAGGATGAGCAGGAAAAGAAGTATGCGAAGCAGACGTCTCATCGGGGAGCTGGCGGCGGAAAACGGTAAACTCGGGGGGCTACTCTATCTGGGCTCTGCCCGAGCGGGCTGGCTGCTCCCTCCGGCTTTCTGTCATCTTGCCTTCCTGAAGGGCGTCATAGGCCTCCCGGGCATTGAAGATATCGATGGCGCGGAAGATGGCTGCTCTCATCGAGCGCGGATCGGCCTCGTCCTTGCCGGCCATCTCGAAAGCAGTCCCGTGGTCAGGAGAAGTCCTCACTATAGGGAGGCCCGCAGTGAAATTCACGCCGTCCTCGAAGGCGATGGCCTTGAAAGGAGCGAGCCCCTGGTCGTGGTACATCGCCAGCGTCGCGTCGAAACGGGAGTAGTTCCCCAGACCGAAGAAACCGTCGGGGGAGTACGGGCCGAACGCGTCTATGCCCTCATCGCGCGCCGCTTTCACCGCAGGGATGATTATGGTCTGCTCTTCATCGCCGAGCAGTCCGCCGTCGCCGCTGTGAGGGTTCAGGCTGAGCACCGCTATCTTCGGGCTGTCGATGCAGAAATCCCTCTTCAGCGAGGCGTCCATAAGGCGCAGCTTGTTCAGAATCTTCTCAGTGCTGAGGCTGGACGGCACGTCCTTAAGCGGGATATGCCCCGTGACGATGGCCACTCTGATCCTGTCGCTGACCATAAACATCACTCCGTCCTTCACTCCGAACTGCTCCTCGAGATACTCGGTGTGTCCGGTATGGCAGAAGCCCTGCGCGGCCATCGATCGCTTGTTTATGGGAGCGGTCACGAGCACGTCTATGTCTCCCTCCCGGATGTCCTCCACCGCCCGTTCGAGTGAAGTGATGGCGGCCTTAGCGGAGTCCGCCGAAGGCTGGCCCGGCTCCACGTAAACATTGTCCGGCAGGCAGTTGACCACGTTTATGCGTTTCGGCCGCGCGTCTTTCGCGCTGTTTATCACGTAAGTGTCGAACTGGTCGATATTATGGATGCCCTTCCTGTAGAATCCCAGAATCTTCGAGGAACCGTAGATAACCGGGGTGAAGGCTTCGAGAATACGGGGGTCGGACAGGGCTTTGATGATGACTTCGTAACCGATGCCGTTGCCGTCTCCCTGCGTGATTCCCACTATTATTTTTCTATTCTGCATTTATTCGTATGTTAAAACTCACAAATTTATACAAAAAACTCGAAAAGCACAAGCGGAAAAACGCAGGAGCTCTGTTGGAAAAATAAGAAAAAAACAGTAGCTTCGCAAGTCCCGCAGCAGCTCCCGCGGCATTCGAGCCCGGCCCGGCACATTTTTCCCGAGGCCTTGCGGCCAATGAATCCCCAGACCTTGCGGCCAATGTTCAATAAGACGCTATGACAGAATTTCTCAGAAAGGTCGCCGAGCATTATCTCGCGCAGACGGACATCTCCCGCCTGTGCTTCGTGTTCCCGAACCGCCGCTCGACGGTGTTCTTCCGCAAATACCTCTGCGAGGCGCTCGCGCGGCGCGGAGGCCCCGCCATCCTCGCGCCGGCGATGACCACGATGGGTGACCTTTTCCAGAAGGCCTCGGGGATGCGCAAGGCGGAGAGGATTCATCTCCTGGTCAAGCTGTACGGCTGCTACTGCAAGCTGAATCCCGCCGCCGAGCCGCTGGATGACTTCATATTCTGGGGGGATGTCCTGCTCGCCGATTTCGATGATGTGGACAAATATCTCGCAGACCCCTCGCGCCTTTTCACGAACGTCTCCGACTTCAACTCCCTGCAGGACGACCTTTCCTGGCTCAGTGCGAGCCAGCGCGAGGCCTTGAGCCGTTTCATCAGGCATTTCCGCCGAAGCGGGGAGGAGGGTGACGCTGCCGATGAGGGCAAGGCCTCGGGGCAGCTGGACGTGAAAGAGCGCTTCAGCCGCATATGGAACATTCTGCTTCCCCTTTACACCGACTTGAACGCCGCTCTGCGCTCCGAAGGGGTCTGCTACGAAGGGATGGCATACCGCTCTCTCGTTCAGTCCATAAAGGAAAGAGGGGCCGTCGATGTGATGAAGACCGTCTATCCGGATTCGGAGCGTTTCGTCTTCGTCGCTCTGAACGCTCTGAACGAGTGCGAGAAGTTTCTGCTCAGGCGGCTTCGGGACGCCGGCGCAGCCGATTTCTGCTGGGACTGCGAAGACAAGCGGATAATGGATCCTCGAAACGCCTCCTCTCGCTTTATGTCGCAGAATATCATAGACTTCCCGCAGAGCCTCCCGGCGGAGCGGCCGGATGCGGAGCGCAGGGCGGACAGCGGAAAATTCCAGGTGATCAGCGTCCCTTCTTCCGTCGGTCAGGTCAAGCAGCTCCCCTCCATCCTCAGACAGATAGCGGACAGAAGTTACGGAGGCGACCTTTCGCGCATAGGCACCGAAACCGCGATAGTCCTTCCGGACGAAGGCCTGCTGATGAGCGTGCTGAACACCATACCCCCGGAGATAAAGGACATTAACGTCACTATGGGCTACCCGATGGGGGGCAGTGCGTTTTTCTCCCTTATGAACGACATAATGTCCCTTCAGCTCCATCTGCGCAGCAGGGACGGGCTATGGTATTTCTACCATCGTCAGGTCTGGAGCATATTCTCCAGCAGCCTCTTCTGCTCTCTTCTCGCCCCCGAGACCCTGGAAGCCGCCCTGAAGGTGAAGAAGGAGGCCAGATACTACATCCCCGAGGCTGAACTCGCACTGGACGAGCTTTCCGCAGTCATCTTCCGCCCCGTCGTCACTGACCTCAATACGGCGGGCCGTGAGCCGGTGCGCAGAATCCTGGATTATCAGAAAGAAGTCGTCCTCGCCCTCGCTTCGCGGCTTCGCGGCCGGAAGGAAATGAGTCTGGAACTCGAATTCGCCCAGGAATACTACCTCAGCATTGCCCGGCTGCAGGCCGAGGACCTGCCTGTGCTGCCTATGACCTGCATCCGGCTCCTCTCGCAGATGGTCAGCGGGGTGAGCGTGCCTTTCCGGGGCGAACCGCTTAAGGGGCTGCAGATTATGGGGCCGCTTGAAACTCGTGCGCTCGATTTCGAGAACCTCATCATTCTTTCCTGCAACGAGGGACTCTTCCCGCGCCGCTCCGTAAGTTCTTCGTTTATCCCTCCGCAGCTGCGCCGGGGTTTCGATCTTCCCTCTTCCGAATATCAGGATGCGGTCTGGGCCTACTATTTCTACAGGATGATCCAGCGGCCCTCGAGCGTGTGGATGCTCTGCGATTCCCGCTCAGCTCTCACACGCACAGGCGAGGAGAGCCGTTACATAAAGCAGCTGGAACTGCATTTCGGGGTCGGAATCGAAAGACGAACGGCCAGGTCCGGAGTGCTCTTTCTCGGCGGGGAAGATTCGATAGAGAAGACTGCCGCCGATGTGGAGAGCCTTAAAAACGGTCAGCTTTCAGCTTCTTCGCTGAACTGCTATCTGGACTGTCAGGCGAAATTCTACTACCAGACGGTCAAGCATCTGAGCGAGGCCGTGGAGGTCAGCGAATCCCTGGACGCGGGTATGATCGGAAATGTCTATCACAAGACTATGCAGGCCATCTATACGGGTCCCGAGGCGATGGACCCCGGCTTTATCCCCGACCGCGAGAATATGAAAAGGATCCGGGAGCGGGCGCTGCAGACGGTAAGCCGCGAATACATCGAAGACCTGCTGAAAAGGGAGGGGTATATCCGTTCGAGGGTGAAGACGCTCATAATGGATGAACTGCACTGCCTGGAAGTGAGCGGACGGGACCTGGTCTATGAAAATATGGTGGTGCGTTACGTGAAGAAGACTCTGGAGCGCGACCTCGAGCTTATGAAAGACTGCGGCACTATGGCTTTCAGCATCATCGGTCTCGAGCAGCCCTGCAGCTGGAGTTTCGGGGACTACCGCTTCAAGGGCTACATCGACCGCATAGACAGTTTCAACGCGGGAGAATTCCGCGTAGTGGACTACAAGACCGGCAAGGTGGAGCAGGCAGACATAGAGATATCGGACAAAAATGCCGCGACGGTGGTCGAGAATCTCTTCAGGGGCGATCCCGACTCGCGTCCGAAGTATGCTTTCCAGCTTTTCCTCTACGATATGTACGTGAAGAAGTACAGAAATGGACGCAAAGTTCTGAACAGCATCTATCCTGTGACGGATCTCTTCGTGAACAAGATACGTAACGTCCCCGTGAGCGGGGAGTTCATCTCCCTTATGAAAGAGGAGCTTGCCGGGCTTCTGGATGAGATTTCCGATCTCGGCAGGCCTTTCCTGAGAAACGGGACCGAGAAGAAATGCGCTTATTGCGACTTCAAGACCATATGCGGAAAATGATTACTGACTGCTCTCTGACCCTCCTGAAAGATGAAGATTCTTAAAGCCTCCGCGGGTTCGGGAAAAACCTGGCGCCTGACCCGTGACTACATAACTCTGCTGCTGAAGGACCGTGACAGATATGCCTACAGGCATATTCTTGCGGTGACTTTCACAAACAAGGCCACCGCCGAGATGAAGTCGCGCATCCTTTCCGAGCTTTCCGTGCTCTCGCACAGTCCGGAGAGTTCGGATTACTATGCCTTTCTGGTGCCGGCCCTGTTCCCGGATGCCGGGCTTCTCCGCTCGCGGGCGGAGGATGTGCTCGTGAACATCCTGCACGATTACGGCGCCTTCGCGGTAAGCACCATCGACAGCTTCTTCCAGCAGACCCTCAAGGCCTTCTCCCGCGAGATAGGGTATTTCGCCTCCTATCAGGTCGAATTGGACAGGGATTCCCTCATCAGGGAAGCCGTGGACAGGATGCTTGACTCCATCACCGAAGACGACAGGGAGATGCTCGGCTGGCTGGACGAGGATGTAGCGGATACTCTGGAGCGGGGCGGCCGGGTGAATCTTGCGGACACCATCTTCGAGAACGCCCGCAACCTCAAGTCGGCCGAACACGGCTCGCTTCTGGACGAATACGGCCTGGATGATGCCGAGATGTTCTCACGTGGCCGCCTCAGGGCAGTACGGAAAGAATGCACGGCGTATATCGCGAGTTACGAGTCGGCGGTACGGAAGGCGGCGGAGGAGGTCGGGGCTGCTCTGGAACGCTGCGGCATAGACCCTGCGGATTCGAACCGCAAGTTCCTGCAGACGGTACTGGCCTATAGCCGGAAGCCGGATACGAAAACCGGCTATGTGTCCCCGTCCGCTGCCGTGATGGAAAAGTGCTCGGACCCTGAGCTGTGGTTCGCCAAAGACAAGGCCCCTAAACTCCTGCCTCAGGTACAGGGAGTGCTGGACGGGCCTCTGGCATCTTTCCGTGACCTGTTCACGGAGAGATACAGGCTCTATCGGACGGCGGTCCTGCTGAAGGGTCGGATATGCAGTCTGGGCATCGCCGGAGAGTTTTTCCGGAATTTCGAGGCCCTGGTCAAGGAAAAGAACGTGCTGTGCATTGAGGACAGCAACGAGATTCTACGTAAAATCATCGGCGGCTCCGACGCCCCCTTCGTCTATGAAAAGCTCGGAGTCCGCTTCGAGCACTTCCTGCTCGACGAGTTCCAGGACACTTCGCGCCTACAGTGGGACAATTTCCTGCCTCTGTTGCGCGAAAGCGAGTCTAACAGTCACGAGAGCCTGGTCGTGGGGGACGTGAAACAGAGCATCTACCGCTGGCGCGGCTCCGACTGGGAGCTTCTGGGCAGCACGCTGCAGAAACAGTTCCCTTCATCAGAGACGGAGGTTCTCGATTCGAATTACCGCAGCACCCTCACCGTGGTCGAATTTAACAACGCCTTCTTCACTTTCGCTGCCGCGCAGCTCGGGACTGCCGTCTCGGAGGAGTACGCCGATGTCTGCCAGAAGTCTGCCGTAACTGAAGAGAACGAGCCTCAGAAGGGTTTCGTCAAGGTGGATTTCACTTCGGAGGACCAGCTGGAAGCAGTGCTTGACTCCGTCAGGGACGCTATGGCCCGCGGGGCGGAGCCGGGAGATATAGCTGTCCTGGTCAGGAACAACTCCAGCGGTTCGGATGTGGCCGCACATCTGATCGGAAGCGGCATACCCGTCGTCAGTGACGATTCCCTCGATGTCAAGTCTTCGCTTACGGTGCGGCGGCTTGTCTCTCTGCTGCACTGGGTCGACGACCCCGGCGATGAAATCAGCTGTTATCTGGCCTCCTGCCTCATTCCCGAGGGGGCGGAGGAGGAATGGAAAATGCAGTGGCATTCGCTCACGGACCTGTGCGAGTCCATTCTCCGCCTGATGGAGGAGCGCAACCCCGGCTGCACCGACGGCCAGGTTCTCTTCATCCAGTCGTTTATGGACTGCCTGCAGGAGTGGACCGCGGCGAACGGACAGAACCTTCAGGCCTTTCTGGAGTACTTCGATGGCGCGTCCCCGAAGATCAGCTCCCCTCAGGACACTTCTTCGGTGAGGGTGATGACCATCCACAAATCCAAGGGACTGCAGTTCCCGTATGTCATATTCCCGTTCGCGGAGACCGTAAGTATGTCGAAACCCGCCACCCATTGGTGCTATCTGGGAGGGGATGACCCTCTCCTGCACCTTCCTGACGGGTCTGCACCCCTCAAGTCGGCAGCGCCCGCCATTTATCCCCTGAGCCTCTCTTCCACACTGCGCAGCACGGCTTTCTGCAAAGACTACGAGGAGGACAGGCGTCGGAAGGAGATGGACTGCATAAATCTTTTCTACGTGGCTCTCACGCGGGCCGCCAAGTCTCTCCATATCATAGCGAAACAGCCGTCCGCAAAGCTTCGGGAAGCGGCGACCCTCCCGGAATACTCCGACATCTCCCAGCTCCTGTATCTGCATCTGCGGGAAAGGCTCGACAAGGACGGGAGCTGCAGCTTCGGTGATGTTTACGATTTCACCCGGATGAAACGCAAGGTCCGGAATGAAAACAGCTGTGATTCGGCCTATCCTTCCTATCCCCTCGAAGGCCGCCTCGCCTTCCCGGAGGATGCTTCGGATTTCTTCGGCTCCGACGGACTTGCCGGCGCCAAATCCTCACGCAGGATAAACGGCATAGTCCTCCACGGCATTCTCGCCGCCGTCCGTTCCCCCCAGGATCTCCGGGCGGCTGTGGACGAGGCGGTGAGAGAGGGCCGGCTGGAGAGTGAAGATGCGGAAAGAGACTATGCTATGCTCGCTTCCCGTCTCGCCTCCGCAGTGGAGCGCGGCTGGTTCCCCCCTGATGCGAGAATCATCTCGGAGACTGACATCATAGACAGCGACGGCAGCATCCACAGGCCTGACAGGGCGGTGGTGACGGCAGACGGCGTGATTATTGTAGATTACAAGTTCGGCCGGCACGCGGACGCTTATGAAAGACAGGTGGCGCGATACGTGCAGCTTTACCGCAAGATGGGCTACTCCCACGTCCGCGGTTTTTTATGGTATGTATATGAAGATGAAGTCGTAGAAGTAGAATGTCGAATCTGAGCGAACTCGGCCTCTGGGGTCTGTTCATTGGAAGCCTTCTGGCTTCTACCGTAGTTCCCTTCAGCTCCGATGCCCTTTATATCGGAGCTCTCGCCGCCATCAAGCAGCCCTGGGAATGTCTTCTGGTAGCCACTTTCGGAAACTGGATAGGGAGTCTGATCACCTACTCGATGGGCTGGATAGGCCGTTGGGAATGGCTGGAGAAATGGTTCAAGGTGAAACCCGAGACCCTCTCGAAGCAGAAAGTCTATGTGGACAAGTACGGATTATGGCTCGCCCTTATGGTCTGGGTTCCTTTCGCCGGAGACGTTTTCGTGCTGGCCCTGGGCTTCTACAAGACACATCCCTTCTGGACAGCTGTCCTTATGCTCGTCAGCAAATTCATAAGGACTGTCGGCTGGACACTTATTCTCGGCTATCCGTTATGGTAAAGACTAACGCTGCCCGCCTTCTGGATGCGGCGCACATCAGCTACGAACTCGTCCCCTACGAGGTGGATGAGAACGATTTCGCCGCCGACCACGTGGCGCAGCAGCTCGGCGAAAATATAGAACAGGTGTTCAAGACCCTGGTGCTGAGGGGAGACCGCAGCGGCTTCTTCGTCTGCGTGATGCCCGGAAATCTCGAAGCGGACCTGAAGACAGCCGCACGCATCTCCGGGAACAAGAGCTGTGAGATGCTGCACGTGAAGGAACTGCTTCCCGTCACGGGCTATATCCGGGGCGGATGTTCCCCGATAGGGATGAAGAAACATTTCCCGACATTCATCCACGAGTCCTGTCTGCTGTACGATTCTATATACGTGAGTGCCGGTCAGCGCGGACTTCAGCTGAAAATCTCTCCGCAGGAGCTGATTTCTTTCACCGGGGCTGAGATTTATCCGCTCTGAGTAATTTTCGCGTCTCAGGAGAAAGTTTTCGCGCCATCGTGCCCGGAAGCTGAGGGAAAATAATTATCTTTGCAGGTCAACCATCGTGTCAGGAACTGCCTCCAAGTCTGACGCCTTCTTTTTACTTTATTATGGAAGCTAACGAGAATACCGTAAAACTGTATTACAATACCGAAAGAGAGAAACTCCGTATGCCCGAGTACGGAAGGAACGTGTTGGAGATGATCGGGCGTCTGAAGACCATAAAGAATCGCGACAAGCGTTCCGAACAGGCCAGGGCCGTGATCAAGTCGATGGAGCTTCTGAATCCTCAGGTCCATCAGCAGGAGAACTACGAGCAGAAGCTCTGGGACCATCTCTTCATCATAGCCGGACTGGACCTGGACATCGATGCGCCGTATCCTGTTCCGACTCAGGAGTCTCTGGATACCAAGCCGATGCCTATTCCTCTGAGAGACAAGCCTATAAAGGCCACCCACTATGGCCGCAACATAGAGAGCATAATCGATCTGATCGCCTCTGAACCCGACGGCGAGATGAAGACCGCGATGATCCGTTCGCTGGCCATCTATATGCGTCAGCAGTACCTCATCTGGAATAAGGACAGCGTGGCCGATTCCACCATCTTCAAGGATATAGAAAAGCTCTCCGACTATCGCATAACGATCCCGAGCGGCCTGCGGCTGACTCCGGTCGGGGATTCCGGTAACTTCTCCCGCCCGACTATGAGCATAAACGTGGGTCAGGGGGTCCGTCAGAACGGCAACCGTCAGTGGAACCGCGGACGTGGCGGAAGGAGGGGCAACTCCAATAAAAAATAACCGATGCTGCGTTTCTGGAAAAACTGGGATGACGCCCAGAAGGCGACCGCTGTGCGCGTGACCGGTCTTTTGATGGCCGCGTTCACGCTTTTCAGCCTCATATCCGTGCTGTCGTACTTCTTTACCTGGCAGCGTGACCAGAGTCTGCTCACTGACCCGGCCATTATGGACAGCGCCCGTTCTTGCGCAAATCTGGCCGGAAAACTGGGTCTCAAGTGGTCCCGGCTTCTCGTTTACAGATGGTTCGGTCTGGGGAGTCTCGCTCTCGTGGCGCTGATGGCGGCGATTTCCGTGCGTCTTTTGACCAGAAGATATCGCATCCGCGTGCTGCGCACCATCCTTGTGACCGTCACCGGAGCGTTCGTCACCTCGCTTCTGTGCGCATTGGCCGGGCAGTGCCTCGGCCTCGGGAGCGTTTTCGGCGGAGGACTCGGCGGCGAGTGCGGAGCGAGTCTCATAGTCCGCTCGCTGGACCTCATCGGTCTGCCGGCCACCATTCTCTCTACGCTTCTGCTCGTGGTGATGTGGCTGCTTTTCGCGAGCCATCGCTTCCTGCGCTGGTTCAACGGCCTGTTCTCCGCGAAAGAACATAATGTGGAAAGTCCTGACGGCGAGCCTGCGGCAGAAGATCCCGGGACGGATGAAACTCCGGAAAACGGACTGCCTGACGGCCCCGGGACAGAGCCGGAGCCGGAATCGGATGCCGAGCCTGAAGCGGAAACTGAAGCGGAGCCTGATTCTGTGCCGCAGCGCAGCACCCCCGAAACTTCTATGACGGAGACTGTCCCGGAAACCGGGAATGACGGGCTTTCCGACATCGACCGCGGTTGCGGACTGAATACTGAAGTCAGCGTGCCGCTCCCGCGCATAAATGTCCGCATCGACCCTCCGGAAGGGCTCCCGGACTACAGGCTTCCGGTTCTGGACCTGCTGAAAGACTATTCGGAGACCCGTGAGGATGTGCCGGATGCGGAGCTCACGAAGAACAACAACATCATCCGCGCCGTCCTCTCGAATTACAATATCGAAGTCCGCGAAGTGAAGGCCGTCGTAGGGCCTACCGTCACGCTGTATAAGGTGTATCCCGCGCCGGGCGTGAAGATAGCCTCGGTGCGCAGCCGTTCGGAAGATATAGCTATGAGCCTGAATGCCAGGGGAGTGCGTATAGTCCTTCTTTCAGATTCCATAGGCATCGAGGTCGCGAACGACAAGCCTGCCACGGTGCCGCTGAAGGCCCTTCTGAACAGCCCCGCTTTCCGTAACAGCAAGGCTGAACTGCCGGTGGCGATAGGCTGTAACATCCAGAAGGAAGTGCGTGTCTTCGATCTCGCGGACGCTCCCCATCTTCTTGTTGCGGGCGCTACCAAACAGGGTAAATCAGTGGGCCTGAACGTTCTGGTCTCATCTCTGCTCTACGCCAAGCATCCTTCAGAGATGAAGCTCGTGTTCATAGACCCGAAGATGGTGGAATTCTCCGCCTACGCCCGTCTGATCAAGCATTATCTGGCGGTACTGCCTACTGCGGGGGATGAGCGGGAGGAGATGTCCGGAGCCATAGTGAAGGACCCGAAGAATGCCGAGAAGACACTGCGCTCGCTCTGTATGGAGATGGACCAGAGGTATGCCCTGCTCAGCAAGTCGCTGGTGAACAAGGTGACCCTCTATAATGAAAAATATCTGAACCATAAGCTGCTTCCTACCGAGGGACACAGGTATCTGCCGTACATAGTGGTCATAATAGACGAGTACGCGGACCTCGCGATGTCCGGCGGCTCGGGTCCTGAGGGACGGGCCCTGCAGCGCAGCATAATGAGTTCCATAGTCCGTCTGGCCCAGAAGGGCCGCGCGGCGGGCATTCACGTGGTCATCGCGACCCAGAGGCCTTCCGTGGACGTGATAACCGGCCTCATAAAGGCCAATTTCCCCGCCCGCATAGCTTTCCGCGTTTCCACCCGTGTGGATTCGAACACCATTCTCGACACTACCGGAGCGGAGAAACTCATAGGGCGCGGAGATATGATTTATTATGCGGGAGTCGATACCGAGCGCATACAGTGCGGTTTCATCAGCAACGACGAGATCAATGACCTCACCGCCTACATCGGCTCCCAGACCGGCTACAAGAAGTCGTATAACACTCCTTACTATCTCCCTGACCCGTCTCCTGAGGGACAGGACGGCAGCGGGTCCGCAGCTCTGGATGTGAATGATCTGGATGAGCGCTTCGTGGAGGCGGCTCAGCTCGTGGTGAATACTCAGAGAGGGTCCACTTCCGATCTCCAGCGCAGGCTCGGAATGGGTTATGCGAAGGCGGGCCGCGTGATGGACCAGCTCGAACAGGCTGGCATAGTGGGCCCGCAGGAGGGTTCCAAGCCGCGCAAGGTTCTGGTGGCTTCGCCCGAGGAACTGGAGGATATCCTTAAGACTCTGGGGCAGTAGAAATCCGCCCCTTATGCTCAGCCCATAAGATGATGAAAAAGAATACTTTCGCCGCCTTTCTCCTGCTGCTTTCCGCCTGCTTCTGCGCGGCGGCGGGGAATCCCGTCACGTCCTTCGTGGACTCGGTGAAGGGAAGGTACGTAACTGTCGGTTACAGTTTCGTTTACAGGGATGGTGACATACCGGTCAGCGGAAGCGGAACTCTGAACTTTCAGGACAAGGCTTTCCGCCTCAGCGGCAACGGAATGCGTATCATCTGCGACGGTTCCACCCGCTGGACTCTCGACGAAGAGGCGAAGGAATGCTATATCGAGACGCTCGACAGCCTCTCGCCCGACTATGAGCAGAATCCCGCCCTTATGCTTATGGCGCTCGACGAGGCGTTCTCCGCCCCCTCCGCAGCCAAGGCTTCCTCTTTTGCCGGCCGTTCCACTTCTGCGGTGAGCCTCACTCCGCTCGCGGAGGATTCCCGTATGGGGAGAGTCACGGCGCATTTTCTCGGTGAGGGCAGTCTCTACGCCCTCGTAATAGACCTCAAGGGAGGCGCGACTCTTACGCTCACGCTCAAGGAACTCAAAAAGGAAAAGCCGGGGAGCATCTCCCCGGCTTTCACTCTGGATATTTCTTCTCTGGACAGTTCCTACGTGGTGACCGACCTGAGATAACTTTATCTTGTGCTGTCTCTCACGCAGCGGACAGAAGCGAGGAAGCCGTCTTTATCCGCAGTGCCCGCGAAGCAGTCCGTCTTGTCCACGTAGAGATATCTGTAGAGGGCTTTGTCTCCGTAAGTTCCGTTTACCCAGAATGCGGCATATTCGCAATATCCGGCGAAACTGTATCCGTCTTCTGCATCGCCGAAGCCATAGCCTGTCGGAATCGCGCTGAAACGGCTGCTGTCAGTGATGTTCACTTTCGGCCAGTATTCCCACATCCTGTTGCCGTTGAAATAGACGTTCGCCATCATTTTTCCGGCTATGTCGCTGAAACTGTCCGTGGCGCCGAAATCCTTGCCTGTCACAGCGGCCGCGAGCGCTGACCAGTCTTCCGTATCGGGCAGTCTCCATCCTTCCGGACAGGAAACGAGCGCCTCGTTCCAGCTGTAGTAGTGACCCAGAATCTGCGACAGGTTGCTGCTGCCGTCATAAGGGTAGCCGGTGCCTTCGCAGGCGAGATTCTCTCTGAACCAGTCCCTGTCTCCGATGGTCGTGCACCAGTATTGCTTCCCGTCCCGGCTGTCGGTGAATACGAAATCTTTTTCAGTGTCGAAGCTTCTTCCGGTTATGGAGCCTTTTTCCTTGTCAGCGCTCACGATAGTGGAACTCAGGGAAGTCGAAATCGTGGTGTAGCCCTCCGCGAACACCGTGCCTTTCACGGTGATGGCGCATAGCGTGTCCGGGACGGTGAAGATGTAGTCGCCGCTGACCGAAGAGGGGTCAGCCTCGACCCTGGTGGTGTCCTTTATGTCCAGGGCTTCAATGGTCCAGATGCATCCGTAAGTTCCTCCGTCCTCGCGGCTGACGCTGTCGATGTGGAAAGTGTGCACCTCTCCGGGAGAAATGTATGAGGGCAGGGTGAAAGACACTGAACCGGTAAAGGACTCGGTCGAGTCGTCTTCATCAGTTTTATTCTTGTGGCAGGAGACCGCCGCCGCAATGACGAGCAGGGCCGCAGCCGAAAGCAATAATTTCTCTAACTTCATCTGTCCGAAACTTTAGCTTGCAAATATGCACATTATTAGTGATTCTAAAAAAATAACTTGGTGCTTTTGCTCGTCTTTTTGGTCTAAATTTATTTGCTCATCAGTCGTGTACCCCGGTACACTCCTTCTTCACAAACAAATTTATCCACAAAAATCCTTCACAAAAACTTACCAACTTATTTTTTCGCCATCACTTACTGAAAAAAACCACTACCTTTGTGCAATTAACATACCATTCCCGGAATGAACAGCTCATATTACCCCGCCGGAATCTTCCTCGCCGCCGCACTTTCAGCCCTTCTGCTTTCCTGCAGTCCCGCCGGCTCCTATAAGATGTTCGGAGGCTACGCCCAGGGCGGAACCTATACCGTGAAAGTGAATTTCTCCGACGTGAAGGTCTCTCCGGAAGAGGTGGCCGCCTCCATAGATTCCATACTCACCCTCGTGGACACTACGCTCTCCGGCTATAACGGGATGTCCCAGCTGAGCCGCCTGAACAGGGGCGAAAGAATCCGTCCCTCCTCTCTGCTGACGGAGATCTACGCTTACTCCTATGATATGTACCGCAGGACAGGGGGAGCATTGGACGTCTCGTCCGCCCCTCTTTTCGACATCTGGGGTTTCGGCTTCACCGCTGACAGTCTTCCGGAGCCCGCAAGGGTGAGCGAGGCTCTCGCGCTCTGCGGAATGGACCGTCTGGCCGCCGATATGCGCGATGTGCTCTCGGAGGACGGAATGCTCTGCGCGGCAGACCTCGTGCTCGGTGGAGGAGAGGCTCCTAAGCTGAATTTCAATGCCATAGCTCAGGGATGGACTTGCGATATGGTGGCTTCCCACCTGCATTCCATAGGGGTGAAGGATATGCTGGTGGACATCGGCGAGATATATTGCGAGGGGCTTAACCCCTCTTCGAAACCCTGGACGCTCGGAGTGGACCGCCCTGTGGACGGGAACGAGACTCCCGGGGCAGAGCTGAGCGGCATCTGGCATTCGGACGGAGGAGCCTACGGAGTGGTGACTTCCGGCAATTACCGCAAGTTCTACGTCCGCGACGGGCGCAAATTCGCGCACACCATAGACCCCCGCACGGGCTATCCTGTCGAGCATAACCTGCTGAGCGCCACCATAGTGGCTCCGACTGCGGCAGAGGCTGACGCGCTTGCGACCTACTGTATGGTGATCGGTTTCGACGCCGCCCGCGAGTTCATTAGCGGCCGCGATGACCTGCAGGGCTATCTCATCTATGACGATGACGGCCGTATGCGGACCTGGTCTTCGTCCGACTTCTTCCTGGACCGCTGAATTCTTCTGCTGCCATTTGTCCCGGAATCACTCGGGAAACAATCCTGAGCCGTCCCGGCAGCCCCTGAACACTACAGGCTCCCGATGGTGCTGACCGTGAAGAGAAGCGCCTGGAAGAGATGGTCGAGCAGATGCACGAGGATTCCGGGGCATATGCCCGCCGCGCTCAGTCCCAGACAGACCACGGCAGTGCTCATCGCGGCGGTGGTCAGCGGCATCGCAAGCAGATTCGTCAGCAGGAAATACGCCGGGAAGCTGTGGAAATAGTACCACGCCGCCGGAGCCGTGAACAGCTGGCAGCTCAGCGACAGCGCCAGAGTGTTCCACAGGCGCGCCGTCAGGCTTGGCCGCAGGCCGCTCTGCGGATACCACTCACGCATACGCGGCAGCAGGAACACTATGCCCGCCATAGCGAGGTACGAGAGCTGGAAACCCACGTCTGTCAGCACGGAAGGCTTGAGAGTCAGCTGAATGGTCAACGCGGCGGCGTATGTGTGCGGCAGGGAGCTTCTGCGCTCGGGCATCAGCTTTCCCGACTCCGCGATGAGGATGAAGAGAAACGCGCGGTCCAGAGACGCTCCCGCCCTGGTCACCGCCGTGAAAAGTCCCGCCGCGCCAGTCACCGTCACGTACCTCAGCACCCTTGCCGGACCGCTGCCACCCGCCTGCGCGAGCGGGCGCCGCAGCAGCATATAGATGATGCCCAGATGCATACCCGAGAGCGCGAGAATATGAGATGCGCCGGCCGCCCTGAAGGCGTCCAATGTGCTGCCGCTCAGACTGCTGCGGTCTCCGCAAATCAGAGCCTTCATCAGCGCGCTGCTCTCCGGATGCCTCATCGGCAGGCTCTCCGTCAGCCTTTTCAGCTTTTCCGCCCATTCCTCCGTAAAGTCCGGCCTCCACACTTCAGGCAGCACGGCTTCGCGCAGTCCGCCGCCCAGGCTGCACAGGCTTCCGAGCAGCAGCATAAGCAGCGGAATCTGCCATCTGAAGGTCCTGCCGCAGACGAGCAGGGTGAGGGCGAGAGTGCAGGAGAGCAGGCATAGAGTGCTGAGAATGAGGGTCCTGGCCAGAAGTGAAGCGTGGGCGGAAAGGAGAGTGCCGGCCGCGCTGCCCAGCACGAAAGCGAACGAAAACCCCACTATCTCCCTCCTGCAATCCATTTCGATTCCGATTTTTGCGAATATAGTGAGAAATGCTTAACTTTGGCTCGCTTTAAGGAGAATATTCATATAAAACTAAAACAATAAGCGATGATCATCCTGGTAATCAACTGCGGCAGCTCCTCCATAAAATACCAGCTGCTCGATATGAAAAACGACGATGTCTATGACCTTCTGGCAAAGGGCATTGTGGAAAAGATAGGCCTTCCTTCGGGCAAGCTTGTCCACAGGCCTTCGGGAAAGGACAGGGTGGAGAAGGAAGTTGCGGTTCCTGACCACAAGGTCGGGATGCAGATGGTTCTGGAAGAACTGGTGGATCCTGTGCACGGCGTGCTGAAGTCCTTTGACGACATCGAGGCCGTGGGCCACAGAATCGTACAGGGCGCGGATTTCTTCTCTGGAAGCGCCATAGTGGATGAGGATGTCCTGCAGAAGATAGAGATATGCTGCGACTTCGCGCCGCTTCACAATCCGGCCCATCTTCTGGGCATCAGAGCGGTACAGCACGTGCTCCCGTCAGTGCCTCAGGTAGTCACCTTCGACACCGCCTACCATCAGACTATGCCTGACTACGCTTATATGTACGCTCTTCCTTACGAGTATTACACCAAGTATCGCGTGCGCCGTTACGGAGCCCACGGAACCAGCCACCAGTTCGTGGCACACAAGGGAGCGGAATTCTGCGGGCTGGACATAAATGATTCCAGAATCATCACCTGCCATCTCGGCAACGGCAGCTCCGTGACCGCCATAAAGAACGGAAAGGTGGTGGACACGTCTATGGGCTTCACTCCGCTCGAGGGTATGATTATGGGGACCCGCTGCGGCATCATCGACGCGAACATCGTCCCTTACATAATGAAGAAGGAGAACCTCACTCCGGATCAGATGACCGACATAATGAACAAGAAATCCGGTCTCCTCGGTATGACGGGCGTCAGCTCGGATATGCGCGACCTCGACGCCGCCGCGAATGCCGGGGACGAAAAGGCGAAGCTCGCGATGAAGAAGCTCTCCTACGATGTCATCAAGCTTATCGGAGCCTACATCGCGGTTCTGGACGGGGTGGACCTCATCGTGTTCACTGCGGGCATCGGCGAGAACAATACCCGCCTGCGCCGGCGCGTATGCGAGAATTTCGGCTACATCGGCCTCAAGTTCGACTACGAGGCGAACATCGCCACGGGCAAGGATGTCCTAATCTCCTGTCCGGACTCCAAGGTGAAGGTGGCCGTGATCACCACCGACGAGGAACTTGTCATCGCCCGTGACACTATGCATCTGGTACAGGGGTGCGAAGAGTAGAAGCTATTATTTCAATTTCGATATGATCAAGACTTTTTCCGACGTATTCGCCACTCTTCAGAGCAGGGGTGTGTGCAAGAGGCTTGTCGGAGCCTGGGCGGTGGATGAGCATTCCATCCTCGCCATCAGCAAAGCAGTGGATATGGGTTTCGTGAAGGCCACCCTCGTGGGCGACAAGGAACTCATACATCAGGTGTGCAAGGATAATGAAATCGATGTCGAGAAGTTCGATGTCATCCATAATCCTGTGGAGCTCAAGGCTGTGGCCCAGGCGGTTCAGCTCGTTCACGACGGTGAGGGCGACATCCTGATGAAGGGTCTGTGCAGCACGGACAAGTTCCTGCGCGCCATCCTGAACAAGGAGACCGGCCTTCTCCCTCCGAAGGGGCTTCTGAGCCACGTGGGCGTAATCGAGAACCCTAATTATCACAAGCTCCTCTTTATGTCCGATATGGCTGTGGTGCCGCTCCCTGACTTCCGTCAGAAAGTGAAGATAAGCGGTTTCCTCCTCGGCGTGGCCCGCAGCTTCGGTATAGCCAAGCCGAAGATCGCCTTTATGGCGGCTTCCGAGCAGATGCTGGATTCTATGCCGGCCTGCGTCGAGGCGGCTATGCTCGCGAAGATGGCGGACCGCGGTCAGCTCGGCTCCTGCATAGGTGACGGCCCTCTGGCCCTGGATGTGGCGGTAGATGCCGAGTCCGTAGCCATAAAGAAGCTCGTCAGCCCTGTGGCCGGCGATGCGGACTGCCTCCTCTTCCCTAATATCGAGTCAGCGAATGTATTCTGGAAGTCGAATTCCAAGCTCGCCCTCGGAGTCAGACAGGCGGGAATGCTTGTGGGCACCACCGCACCTTGCATCCTGGCCAGCCGCGCGGACAGCGTGGACACCAAGCTGAACTCCATCGCCGAGGCTGCGATGTTCGTAGCGAAATAGCGCGTGAGGGGGAGCGTCCGCTCATCCCGCACCCTCTACGGCCGTGTTCTTATTTCTCGAAGAAAGAGAAATGGACGCGGCCGTAATGTTTCTCCTTTATGAAGCGGGGGTGGGACGAGAACGAGTGTTCCGCCCCGTGTTCGAGGATGAAATAGCAGCCCGGATGCAGGAGGTCGAGTTCGAAGACCTTGTCCGGAAGGTTCTCCAGCCCTTCCAGGGCGTATGGCGGGTCGGCGAAGATTATGTCGAACTTCTCCCGGCAGAGCGGCAGGAAATCGAAGACGTTGGCACGGACCATAGTGACGTTCGGAAGTCCCAGACGCTCGGCCTCGGTCTTTATGAAAGAGGCGTTCTCACGCGCCATCTCCACGCAGTAAACCCTTGAGGCTCCGCGTGAAGCGAATTCGAAGGCTATGGAACCCGTTCCTCCGAAAAGGTCGAGTACCTTCAAGTCCTCGAACTCGTATTCGTTATCCAGGACATTGAAAAGCCCCTCCTTGGCGAAGTCCGTGGTGGGACGCGCCTTGTAGTTTTCGGGCGGACAGATGCCCTTGCCCTTCAGTCTGCCTCCGATGATGCGCATATACTCAGATTCTTTCCACGCAGCGGAAATAGCGGTAGAGGGACATCTCCTGCTCCGCCTCCAGAGGAGTGCGGAAGCGGATGGTGGACATCTCCGGATTCAGCTGAAGTGATTTGAGCGCCGTGAAGATGAAATACTCCGCCGTGGTGAAATCCATCGCCCGGTACACGTTTGCCAGCTGAAGATTTCCGCCCTGGGCTATGGCCAGATAAAGCCACCCG
This sequence comes from Bacteroidia bacterium, assembly GCA_030529945.1. Lineage (GTDB taxonomy): Bacteria > Bacteroidota > Bacteroidia > Bacteroidales > UBA932 > Cryptobacteroides. The sequence continues at coordinate 34,154 of JAUMVX010000003.1, forward strand.
TCCGCGAGGGAGGCGAGTATCTTGTTATAATCTCCGCACTCTGAAAGGTCCCGCAGCAGATAGTACATCTCGGGCAGGAACTTCGGACTTTTCCCCGCGCTGCAGCGGAGAGTGCTGAGGATGGCATCGCACCATCCCCGGGAAGTGTCGGCGCAGTAGAGCAGGACAGCGCCGTATTGAGGGACGGCCAGATGGAGGACAATGTTCCCCGCATCGAGCGGGACCGTAGCGGACAGAAGTCCGCGCTCGGATCCGGCCGCGAAATACTTCTCGGGAACCAGGGCGCACTTGGGCGTGAAAAGGGACAGTTCCGCTTCAGCATAGCTGCACTGGAACTCCCTTCTGCTGAAAAGAGTCCCGGGCTCCAGCCAGGCGGAGGAGAAACGCTCTCCATCCTCCCCGTCCACTTTAAAAGAATATCCACTCAAGCAGACTTGAATGGATATCTTCTTGCGATGCAATCCGCTCATCACAATATGTGTTTCTACTCCCAGTTTCCTGCGTTGTTGTTAGGTGCCGTGATGCTTCCTACCTGAAGACCCTCGTACTTGTTCTGGTCTTTTCTGGAAGCGTCGAGATTTATTCTCAGCTGGTCGTCAAGACCGGTAAGCAGGTATCTGTAAGGAATCTTCGCCTCGAAGAGAGGAACCGGAACTCCGGATACGGTCTTTATGGTGGACTCCATCATAATAGGCTTGCCCTCGGAGAAAGGAATGGTGCCGAGGTCGTCCACGCGGAAATCGTTGCGTCCGTTGAAAAGCGTGTCGCGGACAGGAATCTTGTTCTCGATGGAGAACACGAGCTTCGAGTCACCCGCGAGGTATCTCTGGTAGAGGTCCCTGTTCGTGAGCTTGCGGTTAGCTTTCTGAACCGCCTCGGTATGTGCTACCGCTACGGAGTCATCCATAGAGCCGATCTGCATCAGAACCGTCATCTCGCCCTGCTTGTAGAAGTCCTTGAGGCTGTCGATGGAGGAGGCGTAGCGGCCGTTCTCACTCTTGTAGGCCACCTGGAGGGTGCGGATGTCCTTGAGGCGCTGGATGGCGATGCCCTCGCGGAAGTCTTTCTCCTTGTTAAATTCCACCGGTTCCATAATGCTTCTTACGACCGTGTAGCATAATACTACGATAATGACGGGCAGAACTACCCACGTCAGCAATTTTTTAAGAATTCCGTTCATTATATTTCAGTTTTATTATTATCTCAAATCCCGACAAAGTTATGAAATACATTTATGAAATGCAATTATTCTTTCTAAATTTGCACTCGGAAACACGACAGGAACACTATGCAGGACAGAATTCTCAGTCTGGAGACGCTGATCGGGGACTCTTCCCGGATCACTATCGTCACGCACACCCGTCCTGACGGGGATGCGGTGGGCAGCTGTACTGCTCTGTGCTCCTACCTCACGGAGCGGCGCGGCAAGGATGTCTGCGTGGTGCTCCCGAATCCCGCCCAGTCCTGTCTGGACTTCCTTTCGGAAGGACTCAGCGTGCTGGACTACAGCAGTTCGCCCTCCCGGGCGCAGGAGCGGATAAGGGAATCAGACCTGATTTTCTGTATGGACGCGCCGGGCTTCCACAGGACTGACGCTATGGAGGATTATCTCACTTCCGCCCGGGGGAGGAAGGTCCTGATAGACCATCACCTCGGACCTTCCGAGGAGCAGTTCTGTCTGGTATTCTCGCAGACGCAGGTATCGTCAGCTTCCGAGCTTCTGTATCATATACTTATGGGTCTCCCCGATATTGGCGGCGACGCCGCCCGGCTGCCTTCGAGCTGCGCCCGCTCCCTGATGTGCGGAATGACGACCGACACGAACAATTTCGCGAACTCCGTCTTCCCCTCCACCCTTCAGATGGCTTCGTGCCTGCTCGCGGCGGGGGTCGACAGGGACGAGCTTCTCTCGCGCCTGTATCAGTCGTACGGCGAGAACCGCGTGCGCCTCATCGGCTATCTGCTCTACAAAAAGCTCAGGCTCTGCCCGGACGGGCTCGCCTATATGATTTTCACCCGTGAGGAACAGTTGGCCTTCGATTATCGCGAGGGCGACTCCGAGGGGATAGTGAATATGCCGCTCGCCGTCGGGAGCGTGCGTATGAGTCTGCTGCTCAGCGAGGACGACGGCTTCTTCAGAGTCTCCATACGCTCCAGGGAAGGAGTTTCCGCAAATGCCTGCGCACGCGCCGCATTCAACGGCGGCGGCCACGAGCGGGCTGCGGGAGGTCGGCTCTATCTCGGCCGGGACATAGCTTCCCGGGATGAACTCGAAGGATATATTGAAAGGAACTGTAAGGATTTTCTATGAAAGCATCTGTAAGAATTGCCGCAGGGGTATCGCTCTGTCTGCTCTCACTCGCGCTCTGCGCGGCGTGCAAAAAGGAGGAGCGTGCGCTTATGTTCGCGAATCAGGAGACGAAGATAGAGTCCTTCGTAAACAAGTGCCTCGCCGACACCACCGCAGTCCGCGTGGAGTATAACGGAGGCTCCGTCCGTCTGGTGCTCACCGAGGGCAAGGATGTGGATCTGAATTCCAGAGGCACGGTCACCTTCCTCTACGCCGGCTACGACTTCACTTCCGGCAGCATAAACAAGGCGAATATGTTCGTCACGAACAATCCCGACCTCACCTGGAACGTGAGCGACTCGACGGTATTTCAGCCCGTCAGGGTGAATATGGCGGAGGGCGTTCTGATGGAAGGCCTGCAGAAGGGGCTTCAGGGAGTCAGAGCCGGAGAGGAATGCTATATAGTTTTCAGCGGAAAGTATGGCCTGGGCAAGCAGCGCTTGGGCACGATTCCTGCAAATGCACCGCTGGCTTTTCATCTATGGATACAGACAGTAGAGAATTGATAAGAAAGATGGTTTTTATGAAGAAGACAGTCATTGCGCTCGCTTTCGCGGTCCTGGCTTTCTCCGCTTGCGAGAAGACGGCGACGACGGGAAAGAATGATGCGGCCCGCAAATACTTCGACGCCTGGCTCGTGACGAATTACCCGGAAGCGGTCAGGGTCGAGCCGGGAATTTACATCATATCCGAGACTCAGGGCGAGGGAGAGCTCGCGGGCACCGAAGATGATCACTATTTCGCGTATATGGAGTACACCTCCTACGACCTCGACGGGAATGTCCAGGCGACCACCGACAAGACCCTCTCGCAGCGGCTCGGGACTTACGACGCATCGTATTACTACGGTCCCAAGGTTATGGTCAGAGGAAACGTGGGTATGAGCGCCGGTCTGGATGCCGCGATAGCCAGGATGAGGATGGGAGGCAAGTCGAAGGTCATCATACCGGGCTGGCTGAACGCTTCCGCAAGCCAGTCCACGAGCTACCTCTATCCCCGCTACGATACGGAGGAGGAGTATCTGAAGAAATGCACGGGTACGAACCTCATCTACGACATAGACCTGAGGGACGGCTTCAACGACGTCTACAAGTGGGAGAACGACTCCCTCGCCAGATGCGCCCAGAAGATAATGCCCGGAGTGGATACCCTGAAATACGGCTTCTATTATAATCAGACCCAGGCTCCCGCCGCCGACGCGGATTCCCTCGTCACCGGAGATGTCATATATGTGAACTATTACGGGCGGCTGCTTAACGGGCAGATGTTCGCCACGACGGTGGCGGATTCGGCGAAATTCCATAATATCTACGATTCCGGAACCACTTACGGGTCCCAGGCCGTTTACTTCGATTCGGACGACTATACTAATATCAAGCTCGGGACCTCCTCCTCCGGCAACGACTGCATCGACGGCTTCGCCTATGCTCTTTTCAGGATGAGGGTGGGGGAGAAGGGAACCTGTCTCTTCTATTCGGGTCTCGGCTACTCCTATAACGGAAGCGGCAGCAAGATACCGCCATACAGCCCGTTGAGGTTTGATTTCGAAATCGTTTCCAAGAAAGAATAATGGCAGTCACAGAAGCAGCGCCCCTGGAACTGGGGACCAGAAAAATAAGTTCGCTCCTGAAGATGTACGCAGTCCCGGGTATCATAGCCCAGACTGCGGCTTCTTTGTATAATATGGTCGACAGCATCTATATCGGGCATCTGAAAGATGTCGGCTCCTATGCCATCTCGGGCCTTGCCGTCACCTTCCCGCTGATGAACCTCTCATCCGCGCTCGGCACCCTCGTCGGAGTCGGAGGGATGACCCTGATATCGGTGCTTCTCGGACAGAAGAACTACGACAATGCGAAGAAGGTCCTCTCCAACGTTCTTTCGCTGAACATAATATTCGGTCTGCTTTTCTCCGTGGTGGCTCTGGCCTTTCTGGAGCCTATCCTGTATTTCTTCGGAGCGAGCGAAAACACGATGCCTTTCGCCAAGGATTATATGATCATAATCCTGCTCGGCAATGTGGTGACCCACCTGTATTTCGGACTGAACGGTGTCATACGTGCCTCGGGCAATCCCAAAACCGCGATGGGGCTGACCCTCTTCACGGTCATCTCGAATGCGGTGCTCGACCCCATATTCATCTTCGGCTTCGGGATGGGAGTACGGGGAGCGGCCCTCGCCACGGTTCTCTGCCAGCTGATGTCCCTCTGCTATTCCTTCCGCTTCTTTATGAACCGGGAAAGGTTCCTGCATTTCCCCAAGCCTCTCTTCCAGCTGAACTGGCGCATCGCGAGATCCTCTCTGGCCATCGGTCTGGGTCCTTTCCTGATGAATGCCGCTGCCTGTCTGGTGTCTATGTTCATAAACCAGCAGCTCCGCACTTACGGCGGCGACCTCGCCATCGGAGCCTACGGCATAGTGAACCGCATCACCTTCCTGTTCCTTATGATAGTTATGGGTCTGAACCAGGGTATGCAGCCTATCGCGGGCTATAACTACGGGGCCCGTCAGTACCACAGGGTACGCGAAGTCTTCCTCCTCACCGTGAAATGGGCGACGCTCGCCACGACCCTCTGCTTCATCGCGTCCGAAATCTTCCCGGAAGCGGCGGTCGGCATATTCACAGCCGACCCGATACTCAAGGACCTGTCTGTGAGAGGCCTCAGAGTAGCGAACCTCATCATACCTTTCGTGGGATTCTGTATGGTTTCCGGAACGCTCTTCCAGTGTCTCGGGATGGTGAAGATTTCCATCTTCCTCTCGCTGTCCCGACAGATAATCTTCCTGCTCCCGCTGCTTTACACTCTTCCGCTCCTGTGGGAGGACAAGGGCGTGTGGCTGAGTTTCCCCATCTCCGACGGAATCAGCGTACTTGTCACCCTCTTCTTCGTGTTGAGGCTCTTCAGAAGATTCAACCGGCTCTCCGACGGCGAGGACGCCTCCTCGCTGGGCAGCAGCATCAGTAATTCATAGATAACAATACTTCTCCTATGGAACACAGGACATTGATAAGCATCGGCCGACAGTTCGGCAGCGGCGGCAAGCGCACGGCTCTCTCCCTCGGCCGCAAGCTCGGCATAGAAGTCTATGACAATGAATTGATAATCAAGGCTGCGGAACACAGCGGCTACAGCCCCGAATTCTTCCGCAAAAGAGATGAGAAGACCAGCCTTCTGACGCTTCAGTCTTTCTTCGGCGGTATGAACCAGTACAGCGCCGGTAACAGCTATCTGAACGACAATGCACTGTTCGAGATTCAGAGCGAGACCATCCGCGCGATCGCCTCACAGGGTGACGCCATCTTCGTGGGCCGCGCTTCGGACTACGTTCTCCGTGACTTCGGCTGTCTCGACGTATTCATCAGCGCACCTCTCGAGCAGCGCATACGGAACGTCGCCGAGCGCGAGGGTATCAGCGCTGCGGAAGCCGAGAGCCTCATACGCAAGAAAGACCGCAGCCGCGAGACCTATTATAACTACGTGACCTTCGGGAACTGGGGCGTTGCCGCCAATTACGACCTCTGCATCGACTCTTCTGTGCTCGGGATAGAGGGCACGGCGGATGTAATCATAGAATTCGGCAGGAAAAAAGGGATCATACGGTGATGAAACTCAGACCTTCACATCTGCTGGGGATAACTCTGGCGCTGATTGCCGCCTTCGCGGCGCTGCATATCTGCACCCGGGACAGGGGCGAAAACCGTCCGGGCGAGCCGGAGCGCAGATTCAGGAATCTGAACGCCACCCTCACCAATGAGATGTCTGACACTTCCGACCTTTCAGGACTGGACCGGAACGTGAGGAATTTTATGAGCAGATGGAACCTTCAGGGTGCATCGCTTTCCATAATGAGAAATGACTCTCTGGTGTATTCCAAGGGCTACGGCTGGGCAGACGAGACGGCCGGCGTGGAGATGAACCCGGGAATCATCCTCAGAATGGCCTCGGTATCGAAGCTCGTGACCGCCGTGGGGATAATGACTCTGTGCGAGCGGGGCGACCTGTCTCTGGACAGCAAGGTTTTCGGCCCCGAAGGGATACTCTGCGACACTCTCTATACGTCCGAAATCAGGGACAAGAATTATTATTCCATCACGGTGGAGCATCTTCTGCGGCATCAGGGCGGATTCAAGGCCGGAGCCTCCGACCCTCTGTTCTCCACGAGAGTCCTTATGCGTCAGCATAAATGGGACACTCCGCCGGATGCGCGGCAGCTGCTCGCCTCGCAGCTTCGCAAACGCCTGTCCTTCGTCCCGGGAACTTCCCAGTCCTACTCGAACCTGGGCTATCTGATTCTGTCTATGGTCATAGAGAAGGTGACGGGGGAGCCTTATGAGGAATGGATGCAGGAGAATGTTCTGCGCCGGGCCGGCTGCCTCGATTTCCACATCGCGCATAACTATTACGCGGAGAAATACCGGAACGAGACCCGCTACCATATGCAGGATAACGACCCGCCTGTGGATGAATACAATAATTCCGGACGGCTGGTGGAGCGCTGCTACGGCGGCAATGACATCCGGGCCCTCTCCGGTGCGGGAGCCTGGGTGGCCTCTTCTGCGGAACTCGCTCTGCTTGTGGCCTCCATAGACGGCCGCGATGAGGTGCCGGACATCCTTACTGCGGAAAGTGTCCGGAAGATGACGGAATATTTCGACGAGAATACCTACGCCCTCGGTTGGAACGACACCAAGCCCACGGGCGAGTGGACCCGCACCGGCACCCTGTCCGGAACGACGGCCCTCATAAAATATTATCCCGACGGGGAATGCTGGATTTTCATCAGCAACACGGGCACCTGGGTAGGTCCCCGTTTGAGCAGCTCCACTTCGGAACTCTTCCGCAAATGCCGCGAGAAGTACTCTGGCAAACTGCCGCACCGCGATTTCTTCTACCCGGACTGAGAAGGTATTATCCGGAAACAGCTTAGGAATCGCCCACTGCCTTTTTCTGCGCGGACTTACAGCCCCTTCGCCTTGCTCTCGTCCCAGATGGCGTCCATCTCAGCGAGAGTCATATCCGAGAGCTTGCGCCCCTTCTTCAAAGTGTTCTCCTCCAGATAGGTGAAGCGGCGGCGGAACTTCTCGCACGCCCCTCCGAGCGCGGCTTCCGGGTCGAAGCCGTAGAGGCGCACGGCGTTGATGACCGCGAACATAAGGTCCCCGAATTCCTCCAGAGCGTGCTCCCGAGAGTCCCCGGCGGCCGCCTCCATCGCTTCTGTGAGCTCTTCCTTGACCTTGTCCCAGACATCTTCCCTCCGCTGCCAGTCGAAGCCGCAGCCGCGGGCCTTCTCCTGCACCGACATAGCCTTCAGCAGGGCAGGCATCGAGGAGGGAATCCCCGACATCACGGTCTTGTTCCCGTCTTTCTCCTTCGCTTTCACCAGCTCCCAGGTGTCGGCTATCTCCTTGGCGCTCATAGCCTTTCCCGCCTCGGCCCCGAACACGTGCGGATGACGGAACACCATCTTGTCGCAGACCTTGCGGATACAGTCCGCCACATCGAACTCTCCTTTCTCCTCGCCGATTTTCGCATAGAACACCAGATGGTAGAACAGGTCTCCGACCTCCTTCGAAACCTCGTCCGAGTCTCCTTTCAGAATGGCGTCGCTCAGTTCATACACCTCTTCCTCCGTCAGCGGACGGATGGATTCCATAGTCTGCTCCGCATTCCACGGGCACTTCTCCCTGAGGCTGTCCATAATGTCGAGCAGCCTCGAAAACTGAGCCATCTTTTCTTCACGGGTATTCATAATGTACTGATATTTAATACTTTTCCTTATAATGCTCTCCTCTTCCGAAAAGCGCTTGCAAAAATAGAAATAAATAAAGTATCTTTGCGCGTGTTTGAAATATAAATGACGATGAAACCATATCCGAACCCACTCCCGTTCGTGTCGGCAGACGAAGCCGTCAGCCACATCAAATCGCACAGCCACATTCACTTGAGCAGCGTGGCGAGTGTTCCTCACGCCCTCATCCGGGCGCTCTGCCGCCGCGCCGACGCCGGAGAAGTGGAGGACTTGCGTTTCCACCATTTCCATACCGAAGGCCCCGCCCCGTACAGCGAGCCCCGCTACGAAGGCATTTTCTTCGAACAGGGCTTCTTCATCGGCCCGAATGTCCGCTCCAATGTAAATTCCGGCTATGCCGACTATCTGCCCGTGCATCTGGGCGAGAGCCAGAAACTCTACCGCAGCGGAGCCATCCGTCTTGGAGCGGCCCTCGTGCAGGTTTCCAGACCGGACGAGAACGGCTACGTATCGCTCGGCACCTCGGTGGACTGCTCCATCGCGGCCATCGAGAGCGCGGAGCTGCGCATAGCGGTCGTGAACCGCAATGTCCCGTACGCGCACGGCGACCTCATCCACATCAGCAGCTTCGACTATCTCGTCGAAGATGACACCCCGCTCGTCACCAAGGAGTTCGCTCAGCCGACCGACACCGAGGTGCTCATCGGCAAGAACTGCGCGGCGCTTGTGGAGGACGGAGACTGCATCCAGATGGGCATCGGAGCGCTTCCGAACGCTCTCGCGGCTCAGCTCGGAGGGCATAAGAACCTCGGTTTGCACACGGAAATGTTCGCCGACGGCCTGCTCGGCCTCATCAAGAAGGGCGTCATAAACGGCGCGCACAAAAAGATTGACCGGGGCTGCGTAGTCGCCTCTTTCCTGCTCGGCAGCCAGGAGGTCTATTCGTTCATCGACGACAACCCTCAGGTGCTTATGCGTGACATAAAGTACACAAACGACCCTTGGGTGATAGCGCAGAACCCGAATATGAAGGCCATCAACTCCGCCACGGAGGTGGACCTCACCGGACAGATAAGCGCCGACTCCATCGGCACGCGCATCTTCTCCGGCACGGGCGGGCAGCTCGAATTCGTCAGGGGAGCTTCGATGTCCGAGGGCGGCAAATCCATCACCGCCTTCGCCTCCCGCACGAACAAGGGCAAGAACAAGATAGTGCCGACGCTCAACCCGGGAGCCGGAGTGGTCACCCCGCGCGCCGACGCCCACTGGATAGTCACAGAATACGGAGCCGTGGACCTCTACGGCAAGTCCCTGCAGGAGAGGGCGAAACTCCTCATCGGCATAGCCCACCCGGACGATCGGGAGATGCTCGACAGATCGGCCTTCGAGCGTTTCGGCCCTCACTACCACAACTTCAGCGTATAGAGCGGATGTGGACAGAGCGCACCCGTCTGCTTCTCGGAGAAGAATCTCTCGGCCGCCTCTCGGCGTCCAATGTCACCGTCATCGGACTGGGCGGTGTAGGGGGCTTCGCCTGCGAGATGCTGGTGCGGGCCGGCGTGGGTCATCTCACCCTGGTGGACTGCGACACGGTGGGGGAGACTAATCTGAACCGCCAGATCATCGCCCTGCACTCCACCCTCGGCGCAGCGAAATCCGATATCCTGAGGAAGCGGCTGCTGGACATAAACCCTTCGGCGGAGATACGGGTGATGGAGAAATATGTGCACGAGGATACGGTGGAAGAGGTGTTTTCCGGGATTGGACGGAGTCCGGACTATGTCGTGGACGCGATAGACACGCTCAGCCCGAAGATAGCTCTCATACAGTATTGCCTTGCGCACGGGCTGCGGCTTGTGAGCTCGATGGGCAGCGGGGCGAAATTGGACGCGACAGCGGTCCGCGCCGATGACATCTCGCGCACGAAGATGTGTCCGCTGGCGCATATGCTCCGCAAGCGTCTGCATCATCTGGGCATAAGCGAGGGCTTCACCGCCGTCTATTCCGTGGAGCCCCCGAGGCGCTCTTCGGTAGTGCTCGAGGAGAGCCGGAACAAGAAATCCCAGGTCGGGAGCGTTTCCTATCTGCCGGCGGTTTTCGGCTGTGTCTGCGCCCAGGTGGTGATCAGGGACATAGCGGGAGTTTAGAGCTTGTCCTGCCTGTACGGCATCCGTTGCGGCGCAGGGCTTTTTTTGTGCCTCTTCCGATAAAAAGACGGGAGAAATAGCAGTGTTATTCTTCAATAGTTACTAAATTTGCAGCATTGACGGAAGTAAAGTATCAAAACCTCACCAGATGCAGAATTATATCATATCGGAAGTGAAAAGCCGCAGGGATTTGCGGGATTTCATCAGTTTTCCGGACCGGCTGTACCGGGATTGTCCGCAGTATGTGCCCGCGCTGCATTCCGACCAGCGCAAGTCGCTCACGAAGGTCTCCACACTGAAGTATTGCAGGCGCAGAATGTGGCTGGTCAGGGACGGGAAGAAGGTCGTCGGAAGGATCTGCGCGATGATAAACCCCCGCTATAACGAGCTGTATTCGAAGAAATGCATACGTTTCGGCTGGTTCGACTGCATCGATGACATCGAGGTTGCCCGTATGCTTCTGGACACGGCCGAAGACTGGGGCAGGCAGGAGGGGATGACCCAGATTCACGGACCGCTTTACTACAACACTCTCGGCAAGCAGGGGATGCTGGTGGAGGGTTTCGAGAACATCCCGCCGTTCAACTGCATCTACAACTATCCTTACTACAACGACCTGGTTACCTCTCTGGGCTTCACCAAGGAATGCGACTGGGTACAGTACAGGATTCCCGCTGACCACGGCGTTCCGGAGAAGGCCGAGCGGGTGGCCAAGATAGTTATGGAAAGGTACAATATCCATTTCGGAAGCATCGACGAGATGAAGAAGGACCGCAGCAAGGTGAGGGAGTTTTTCAAGATATATAACGACAGCTTCGCCTCGGCCGTCTATAACTTCATCCCGTTCACGGAAGATGAAATCAAGGAGGAGGCGAAGTCCTGCATTCCGTTCATCTCGGACAAGGCGAGCACCATTCTTCTGGACGAGAACGACAATCTGGTGGCTTTCGGGATTTCTTTCCCGAGCATATCCAGGGCCCTCCAGAAGGCGAAGGGGCATCTTTTCCCTTTCGGCTGGATACATCTGCTGAAGGCCATCAATGACTACGAGTACACCGACCTTATGCTTAACGGGGCCACACCCGAGTGGCAGAACAAGGGCATCTCGGCCGTGTACTACAAGGAGATGAGCGTGAGGGCTAAAAAGATAGGGAACCACTGGGCCGTCACGAATCCTCAGATAGAGACTAACAGCGCGGTGAACATATGGGGCAGCTACGAGCACGAGCTTTATATGAGACGCCGCTGCTACATCAAGGACATAGATTAGATATCACACAGCGTTTATGGCAGACAATACATTGCTTGAGAAGGTCCTGTCGCTTCAGGACAAGTACAAATCCCTCCAGGATCAGCTTTCGAGTCCCGACGTGATGTCGGATATGAAGAGATACGTGCAGCTGAACAAGGACTACAAGGAACTCCAGCCCATTATCGAGGCCGGTCTCGAGTACAGCAGGATGCTGGACGAGATAGCTGCGGCGAAGGACATCCTCATAAACGAGAAGGATGAGGAGCTGCGTGAGATGGCGCGCGAGGAGATGAACAGCCTGGAGCCGAAGATTCCCGAGATGGAGCAGAAGATAAAGCTGCTTCTCATCCCGGCGGATCCGGATGATTCGAAGAATGCGATGGTCGAGATCCGAGGCGGCACCGGAGGAGACGAGGCTGCCATTTTCGCCGGAGACCTTTTCCGTATGTATTCCAAGTTCGCGGAGAAGCGCGGCTGGAAGCTTGAGATAAGCGAGCAGACTCCCGGTACGTCCGGGGGCTACAAGCAGGTGGTATTCAAGCTTTCCGGAAATGACGGAGTGTACGGGGTGATGAAATACGAGTCCGGCGTGCATCGCGTGCAGAGAGTCCCTCAGACTGAGACCCAGGGCAGAATCCAGACCTCGGCGGCATCAGTGGCCGTCTTTCCGGAGGCCGGAGAGTTCGACATCGAGCTGGACCCGGCGGACATCCGCAAGGACCTCTTCTGCTCATCCGGCCCCGGCGGCCAGGGCGTTAATACGACCTACTCGGCCGTGCGCCTCACCCACATCCCGTCCGGCATAGTGGTGCAGTGCCAGGAGGAGCGCTCCCAGCTGAAGAATCTCGACCGCGCTATGGAGGAGCTCAGGACGCGTCTGTATAATCTCGAACATCAGAAGTATCTGGACGGCATCGCCGCGAAGCGCAAGACTATGGTCTCCACCGGCGACCGTTCCGCGAAGATCAGAACCTACAATTACCCGCAGGGGCGAGTTACCGACCACCGCATAAACTGGTCGATGTACAATCTCCCCGCCTTTATGGACGGGGAGATTCAGGACTGCATCGATAATCTTCAGGTGGCCGAAAATGCCGAACGCCTGAAGGAAGCGGGGGATTAATCCACGGTCAGTTTTTTCAGAGAGAGTTCCACGAGCTTGCGTACTGACGGCTTGTAGTCCGTATCCGCATCTTTCAGATAGCGGTTCGCTATCACGCAGCATACCGTACCCGCATCGTGCCCCAGATGGGCGCACAGACCTGCGAGAGCGGATCCTTCCATCTCGAAATTCGTGATGCGGTAGCCTTCCCGGCTGAAATGTTCGAAATCCTCGAGCATATTCGGCATAGCCAGAGCGTTGCGCACCACGCGGCCCTGAGGCCCGTAGAATCCGGGAGCCGAAATGGTCATTCCTTTCACCGTGCAGTCCTCGAAACGCCTGATGAGGGACTCGCTCGCCCTGACGAAATACGGATCGGGCAGATGCCTGTCCCAATGCACGGCTTTCTTGAAAGCTTCCTCGAAGTCCGGCAGAGCGATTCTGTCCCTGTCGGCATACCAGTTCAGAAGGCCGTCGCAGCCCACTGAAATGTGCGAGAAGATAAAGGATCCGAGGGGGATGTCCGGCTGCAGAGCACCGCAGGTGCCGATGCGCAGCACCGTCAGACGGCGATGTTCCGGCTTGGGTTCGCGGGTGGTGAAGTCTATGTTCGCCAGAGCGTCCAGCTCGGTCATCACGATGTCGATATTGTCGGTGCCTATGCCGGTGGAGAGTACCGTGATCCTCTGCCCGTCATATTTCCCGGTGATGGAGACGAACTCGCGCGAGGCCTTGCGGAACTCCTTGTCCGTGAGGAATTCTCCGACCATATCCACTCTGCCGGGGTCCCCGACGAGGATGACCTTGTCCGCGAGGTCTTCGGGACGCAGATGGATGTGGAATGCCGACCCGTCCGCGTTGATTATCAGTTCAGATTCTGCTATTCTCATATTCGTTGTTTTTTATGGAAAGTTCAAATGTAGTTTTTTTATGCGGAATTTCCTACTTTTGCCGTTGCGAAACGGAAAGGGGGAGCCTGCCCCCTTCATAAATACACGACATTATGTGGCAGAGAGCACAGACACTTTACATAGCTATCGCGACGGTTCTCATCGCGGTGATGTTTTTCAGCGTGAAGGCGGTCATTCCCGCTTCGGAAGGGAACTCGCAGGAGGAACTCAGATACACGGCCTACCTTCCGTATCTGATACTGCTCATAGTTATCACCGCCTTTAATTTCATCGCGCTCAACGCTTTTAAGTTCAGAGTGTTCCAGATGCGCACCACGGTGCTGGCGGCCATCGTCACGCTCGCTCTGCAGATCTGGCTTGCAGTGGATTTCGTCTCCACCCACAGCGTGGTGAACTTCCGCATCAGCGCGGTCTTTCCGGCCATCGCCCTGATTCTCGATGTGATGGCCATCAGGGGCATAGCGGCCGACATCCTCGTAGCGGACAGCGTGAACCGTCTGCGCAGCAGCCGGAAGCACCACAGGAGAAAGTGACGGCGGCGCCCGTGCGCGGCGGAGGGCGGGATTGGACGCTGAAAGCGTCCGTCAGTTTATGTTTCTGGCGGAAGAGTTGAAGTACGCGAGAACGTTCTCCTCGTAGGTCTTGGTCACGGGAATCTGCTGAATGGTGTCGTTGTCAAGCTCGACTTCGTAGCCGTCCTTTTCCTTTTTCAGGGTGATGACCCTCTCCATATTCACGATGTATTTCCGGTGGCAGCGGATGAGCGGGCTGCCGGCGAAGCTTTCTTCGATGGTCTTCAGCTTGCAGCGGAGCATATACTGCTTCAGCGTGGAGTGGCTGTCCACATACCAGACCTTTATATAATTGTCATCGGACTCGATGTATAGCAGACTCGACAGGTTCAGCGAAAGCTTGAGGTTCCCGCTGTTGTCGAAGAGGGTGATTTTTCTCTCCTCGCGGGGCTGGATCACCTCGTCGGTGACTACGCTTCCGTAATTCATCAGGCGGATGGTGTTGTCCCTGTCATTCAGGGCGAAGTACATCGCGGAGAGCGTGTACGGGACCGCCATCGACATAAGGCAGTAAACAAGCGAGCTGAGGAAAATCACTTCGAAGGTCTGCTCCCTGAGGTCGAGGATGCCGAAGCGGTCGCCTTCCACCGTGAACATAGTGTAGAGCAGGCACACCAGGGCTATCTCTCCGAGATTCCAGAGTATGTAGTGGAAATAGGTTATGGCGGCTCCGCTGCGGCCCACTCCGTAGAGCAGACGCTTGCTCAGGCAGACGACCAGCAGGGCTATGAAGAAGAAGAGCACGGTGAAACCGAAGGCTTCGCTGTCCGCCAGTTCGAACCATACGTTATGCGAGAAAGGAACGCTGACGAGGAGCAGAACCACGGAGAACAGCGCGGTAAACACCACTGTCATCGTGATTTCGACTTTCCCGAGCAGATAGCCGGGCACTTTGTCATTCCAGGCGAACATCAAGGCAAATATAATGATAATATCGAAAAATACGTATATTTGCAGCCGTACCAAAGATTGAATTATTGTGAACAGAAGAGTTGCAGTGACCGGGCTGGGAGTGATTTCCTGTGTGGGAAACGATGTGGAAAGTTTCTGGAACAGCCTGAAAGCGGGTGTCTGCGGAATTGACACCATATTTCCGGAGTCCGGCCTCCCGGTGAATATCGGCGGCACCATCAAAGATTTCCATCCGGAAGATTACGGGATAGACAAGCCTTTCGTCAGAAAGCAGGATATGTTCTCGATTTACGCCTTGGCTGCGGCAAATCAGGCTGTGGCGGATTCGGGTCTTCTGGCCGCTTCTGCCGAGGAGGGCGGGAACATCGACCCTCAGAGGCTCGGAGTCTATGTGGGTTCCGGAATAGGCGGCTTCGCCACCATCTCCCGTGAGGTGGAGAGGATGAAGGAGGACCCGACGGGACAGTGGGTTTCGCCTCTTTTCGTCCCGACTATGATTTCGAATATCGCGGGCGGGCACATCGCCATCCGCCATCACGCCGAGGGCCCCTGTGTGAATATCGTCACCGCCTGCACCACTTCGACTAATTCTCTGGGCGAGGCTTACCGGGCCATCAAGTTCGGTTTCGCCGACGCCATCATCTCCGGAGGCTCAGACCACAGTATGCTCCCTATAGGCATAGCCGGCTTCGCCAATGCCAAGGCTCTGACCAGGGAGACGAATCCCAAGCACGCCTGTCTGCCTTTCAACGCCGACCGTGCCGGTTTCGTGATGGCCGACGGGGCGGCAGTACTGGTTCTGGAAGAGTATGAGCACGCCAGGGCCAGAGGTGCGAAGATTTATGCCGAGATGGTGGGTTACGGCTGTACCTGCGACGCGTACCACTCCACGGCTCCGCGTCCGGACGGGCTCACCCAGTCCAGATGCATCAGGCAGGCTCTCGATGAGGCCGGCTTC
>JAUMVX010000003.1:50118-75821 GCA_030529945.1 Bacteroidia bacterium
TGAGACGAAGGACACCGTCTATGTGAACGCCCACGGTACGGGCACCAAGCTGAACGATGTGACTGAGACCAAGGCTTTCAAGCTGGCATTCGGGGATTTCGCCTACAAGTGCCACATTTCTTCCACGAAGTCTATGCACGGGCATATGTTCGGGGCTACCGGCGCGGCCGAGGCCATCGCCACCGTGCTGGCTCTGAAGAACGGTCTGGTTCCTCCGACCATTAATCTGGATAATCCCGATCCGGAGTGCGATCTGGACTACACTCCTAATGTCGCCGTAGAGGCGGATCTCACTCTGGGAGTGTCCGATTCGTTCGGTTTCGGGGGGCATAATGCTTGTATAGCTTTCCGGAAATATTGATTTCCGGAAAGCGTTTCCTATTCCGCGTAGATGCTGTTCACGCCGTCTTTTGCGGAGGCTGAGACAGGGACTGCCGGGTCGCTGACCAGAGCGTCCACTATACGCTTCCGCCCTTCCATCACATTCGTGGCGATGAAACTCATCTGCTCATCGAAACTGGCCACCATCGAATCGGCATCGGCGATCTCGTGACCGTTCCCGTCGAAACGGTAGATTCTGTAATTGTAACCCTGCTTTTCGAACTCCTTCACGAGGATGCTGCTTCCCGAGAACCTCATATTCAGGAAGGCGGTATTCTTATAATTCACTATCCTGTCGGAAGTTCCGTGAAGGAACATAGTAGGGGCAGGCTCTTTCTGATAACGGACCGCCCCCTCCTTGGAGAATACGGCTCCGGCGAAAGATATCACGCCCGCATAGCGGAAACCTTCCGGCAGCAGAGAAGTGAGCGGAGCTGAGTTGGCGCACTCCCAGTCGGCCTCGAGAACACTGATCGCCCCGGCCGACGAGCCGCTGACCACGATGCGGGAAGGGTCCGTGCCGAAAGAATCCGCGTTCTCCGCTATGAAAGCCGTCGCGCGGAAAAGGTCTTCCACCGCGAGCTGGATGGCATCGTAAATCACGGAAGAATTCGAAATCCCGACTTTCGTTACTCCCTTGAGCCCCAGCCTGTAATCGATGCTGAACACGCGGAACCCGTTGTCGCTCATCAGCTTGAACCAAGGAAGATAGGACGCGTCCGCACGGCTTCCGTTCTTGAATCCGCCGCCGAACATAAAGATGACGGCGGGCTTTCCTTCGCTTACGCTTCCTCGCGCGGGTTCGTAAACGTCCATAAACAGGTCTTCCCCGTCCCTACTGTCATACAGATAGGTTCCGGACGGCTCGATCTGAGCCGTCACGCTCTGGCATAGGGCGAGCAGCAGCGCCGCCGCCACAGAAATTCTAAGCTGTGCTTTCATATCGTTTCTATATTTTTTCTTTCACTTTCGTGCCTTTGCCGTCTGCGGCAAGCCCCACGCTGAGCGTGCGGATCCCGTCCTGAACTCCGCCCAGACGGTCCGAGATGATGAATTCCGATACGGGATTCTCTATTCTGCTCACTATCGCCCTTGAGAGCGGCCTCGCCCCGTAGGCGGGGTCGTAGCTGTCGGAGGCTACCGCACGCTTCAGAGCCTTCGATATGCTCAGCCTGTAACCCGCTTCCAGCGCCCTCGCACGCAGTTTCTCCAGCTCTATGTCCACTATCTGCTCCAGCTGCTCCACTCCGAGCGGCCGGAAGAACACCTTCTCGTCCACTCTGTTCAGGAACTCCGGAGGGAAGACCTTGCGCACGGCCTTGTCCAGTACCGCCCGCTGCTCCGCCTCCACGTTCTTCGAGGTCGCCGCGAAGCCTACTCCGCGTCCGAACTCCTCGAGTTCGCGCGTCCCGGCGTTGGAGGTCATAATGATCACCGTGTTCCGGAAGTCCACCGTGCGGCCGTTTCCGTCGGTCAGCCGTCCCTCGTCAAGAACTTGCAGCAGAAGGTTATATATGTCGGGATGAGCTTTTTCTATCTCGTCCAGAAGCACCACGCTGTAGGGTTTCCGGAGCACCTTCCCGCTCAGCTGTCCCCCCTCCTCGTAGCCGACGTATCCCGGAGGGGCGCCGAGCAGACGCGAGGATGTGAACTTCTCGGAATATTCGGACATATCGAGTCTTATGAGATTGTCTTCGGAATCGAAAAGCTGCTCCGCGATGCACTTCGCCAGCCGGGTCTTTCCGACTCCGGTCGAACCCAGAAACAGAAAACTCCCTATCGGTCTGCCCGGCGCTTTCAGCCCCGCCCGGCTCCGCTGGATCGCACGAACCACGCAGTCTATGGCCTCTTCCTGCCCCACGACGGAGCGCTGCAGGCTTTCGCGCATCCCCAGCAGCTTCTGTCCCTCGCTTCTCGCCACCTTGCTCACCGGCACTCCGCTCATACGCGAGACCACCTTCGAGACATCCTCGCAGCTCACCGCCGGAGTCTTCTTCCGCCCGGAGCGGATCTTCACCATCGCGCCCGCCTCGTCCATAGCGTCTATCGCCTTGTCCGGCAGTGCACGGTCGCAGATGTACCTGTCGGTCAGACGTGCGCAGCAGACCAGAGCCTCGCGCTCATATCTGACCCCGTGGTAGGCGGCATATTTCTTCTCCAGGACCTCCAGCACGTGGATAGTATCCTCGACGCTCATAGGCTCCACCATTACGGTCTGGAACCTCCGGTTCAGCGCCGCGTCCTTGCTCACCACCCTGGAGAACTCGGAGAGCGTCGTCGCGCCTATGCATTGGATCTCGCCCCGGGCGAGAGCCGGCTTGAGAATATTGGCGGCGTCCAGACCGCCCTGCGCACCTCCCGCACCCACGATGGTGTGGAACTCGTCGATGAACAGGATGATCTCGGGGTGCGAGCGCAGTTCGGCGATGATCGCCTTGAGCCTCTTCTCGAAGTCCCCCCGGTAGCGCGTACCCGCCACGACAGAAGCTATGTCCAGAGAAATCAGCCTCTTGTTCCGGAGCGCGGGGATGCCGCCTTCCGCTATCTTCAGCGCGAGACTTTCCACAATCGCGGACTTGCCCACGCCGGCCTCGCCGACCAGCAGAGCGTTATTCTTGCGGCGCCGGCAGAGTATCTCTATGACCCTTCCGATCTCCTCCCGCCGTCCGTCCACGGGGTCCAGCGCGCCTGCGGCGGCCAATGCGCACAGGTCCGCCCCGTATTCTTCGACGGTAAGGCCTTCGCCGTCCGTCTGCGTCTGCCCGCCGGAGCCGGCGTCCTGACTTGCCATAATGCGCGTCAGCAGCACTGCGGCGTCCACACCCTTCTGTTTCATAAACTCGTGGGCGAGGGAAGTCCCGTCGCGGCTTATCGCGAGCAGCAGATGAAGCGGGCTCGTCTGCGACTCGCCCAATCTCGTGGACTCCAGCACGGCGAGGCTTATGACCCTCTGGCCGCCCTTGCTCAGGCGAATCTTGTCCATACTGGAGTAAGGTATGCTTTCGCTGAGCAGCATCCGGGAGTCCAGGAAAACCTTGGCTTCCGTCAGGTCCGCTCCCAGCTGCACCAGCAGAGCGCAGGCTCCGTTGCTCCCGTGCCTGAGGATCCCCAGAAAAATATGGTCTATTTCGATGCTGTAGCTGCCTGTACGCATCGCCTCTTCCCGTGCCAGGCCCAATATTACGTTTATTTCGTCTGAAAAGCGGATTTCCATAAACATCGTTTCGAATCTTGCTTCGCAAATATCAATATTTTTTCCTAAATTTGCGTGTTTATATGCATTAGTTTTGTTTGTATGGATAATGAAGAGACAATGAAAGAATGGAATCACGGCTATATCGAGCCCGTGGAGATAGATCAGGAAATGCGGTCGGCCTACATCGACTACTCGATGTCGGTCATCGTGTCCAGAGCTCTTCCGGATGTTCGGGATGGCCTGAAACCGGTGCAGAGGCGAGTGCTCTTCGGAATGGACGGTCTGGGACTCAGTTTCTCGGGCCAGACGAAGAAGTCCGCGAGAATCGTCGGCGAGGTGCTCGGAAAGTTCCACCCGCACGGAGATTCCAGCGTTTACGATGCTATGGCCCGGCTTGCCCAGAACTGGAACCAGAGATACCCGCTGATTTTCGGTCAGGGAAACTTCGGTTCTATGGACGGCGACCCGGTAGCGGCTATGCGATACACCGAGGCCAAACTTGCCAAGATTTCCGAGGACATCCTCGCCGACCTCGACAAGAATACCGTGGATATGCAGCTGAACTTCGATGACTCCATCGAAGAGCCTACGGTGCTTCCTACGAAGCTCCCTCTCCTCCTTCTGAACGGTTCATCGGGCATTGCGGTGGGTATGGCCACGAATATGGCCCCGCATAACCTCGGGGAGTGCTGCGACGCCATCTGCGCATACATAGATAATCCGGACATAGACACCGAAGGCCTGATGCAGTACATAAAGGGCCCGGATTTCCCTACCGGAGGCCTGATTCTGGGCCGTCAGGGTATCTGTGACGCATATAACACCGGCCGCGGCAAGGTGGTAATCCGCGCCAAGGCGGACATCGAGGAGGACGAAAAAGGCCGTCAGACCATAGTGGTCACCGAGGTGCCTTATATGGTGAACAAGAGCGAGATGATAAAGCGCATCGGCGAGATGGTCGAGGACAAGAAGATCGAGGGAATCTCCGACATCAAGGAACTCACCAGCCGCGAGGGCATAAGAATCGTCTTCGTCCTGAAGAAGGATGCGAACGCCAGCGTGGTGCTGAACACTCTTTATAAATACACCGCCCTGCAGTCCAGCTTCGCCATAAACAACGTGGCCCTCGTGCACGGCCGTCCGCGGACGCTTTCCCTGAAGGAGATCATAGCCAATTTCGTGGATTTCCGTCACGAAGTGATAGTGCGCCGCACCAGATTCGACCTGGACAAGGCCCTGAAGCGCGCACATATCCTCGAAGGTTTGCTCAAGGCTCTCGACGTGATAGACAGAATCATCGCCCTGATCAGAGCGTCCAAGAGCGTGGACGAGGCCCGTTCCGGGCTTATGGAGCAGTTCGGCTTCAGCGAGATACAGGCGGGGGCCATCGTGGAGATGCGTCTGCGTCAGCTCACGGGACTCGAAAGGGAGAAACTTCAGGCCGAGTACGACGAGCTTGAGAAGTTCATAGCCCGCTGCCGGGAAATCCTCGCCAGTGAGGAGGAGCAGCTGAAGATAGTCAAGCGGGAGTGCGTGGAGATGAAGGAGAAATACGGCGATCCGCGCCGCAGCGAAATCACCTTCTCCGCCGAGGATTTCAACCCTGAAGACTTCTATGCCGATGACGACGTGGTCATCACCATCTCCCATCTGGGCTACATCAAGCGCACCCCTCTCACGGAGTTCCGCACCCAGAACAGGGGAGGCGTAGGCATCAAGGCGAGCGCCACCCGCGATGAGGACTTCATAGAGCATATCTATGTGGCCAATATGCATTCCACGATGATCTTCTTCACCGAGAAGGGAATGCGTTATAACCTCAAGGTTTACGAAATCCCGGAGGGAACCCGCACATCGAAGGGGCGCGCCATCCAGAACCTCATCTCCATAGAACAGGGCGACAGCATACGTACATATCTGAACGCCAAGTCCATAGAGAGCGAGGAATATCGCAACGGCCATTATGTGACTCTCGTCACCAGACGCGGTATCATCAAGCGTACGCTTCTGGCCGAATACGCGAATTACCGCAGCCGCAACAAGGGTATAAAGGCCATCTCCTTCAAAGAAGGCGATTCCCTGCTGGATGCCCTTCTGACAAACGGAAACGAAGAAATAATGATTGCGGCGCGCAAGGGGCGCTGCGTCAGGTTCAACGAGCGTGACGCCCGCGAGGTCGGCAGGACCTCTATGGGAGTGCGCGCGATAAATCTCGATGAGGATGATGAGGTCATCGGCGCTCTGAGCTGTGACCCGCACGCGCCGGACGCGGCTGAGCATACCATACTGGTAGTCAGCGAGCACGGCTTCGGCAAGCGTTCAGAGACGGATGAGTACCGCATCACCAACCGGGGTGCCAAGGGAGTGCGCACCATAAACATCACCGAAAAGACGGGCGCACTTATTGCTATAAAGAGCGTAACCGAGGATAATGACCTTATGATCATCAATCATTCGGGTATGACTATCAGAATGGCGGTCAGCAGCATCAGAGTGGCGGGCAGGGCCACCCAGGGCGTGAAGCTGATAAACCTGAGAGGAACTGATTCCATCGCCGCCATATCAGTGGTCGCCAAGGCCGAAGACGGCACTGAAGCTGAAACTGAGGCGGTGGAGACGGCACCGGAAGGAGCTCCGGAAGCTCCGGTAAACAACAACGAAAATTAACAACACTATCAGTATCATTATGAAAAAGATCTTTTTAGCATTGGCTATTCTCGCGTCTATGCAGTTCGCTGATGCACAGGTTAAGTCGGAAAGCGCGGCCAGATCAGCTCTTCAGAGCGCTAAAGAGGCCGCAGACAATGCCAAGAAGGCGACCAAGGTTGCTACTTGGACAAAACTGGGCCAGGCTTATCTCGATGCCTACGATGCACCTGTAGGAAATGCTCTGGTCGGAACTTCCAAGCAGGAGATAGCTCTTGTTATGGGTAACAAGAAGCCTCTCTCGGTGGAGACCGTGGAACTCGGCGGAAGAGCCTATTCCAAGGAAGTCTATGAAAGCTGTAACCATTATTTCGACGAGACGGGCAGGCTCACCATCGTAGAAGTGACCAAGCCTGTGGCCGAGAATGCCCTTCAGGGAGCTCTCGACGCGTTCAAAAAGGCCGCTGAACTCGATGCCAAGGGACAGAAGACCAAGGACATCTCCGCAGCCATCAAGCTCATCTCCGAGAAATATGTGAACGACGCCTACAACGCCTACACCTTCGGTGACCTGAACAAGGCGAGCGAACTCTTCGAAGAGGCCGCGAATGCGGCAGCCACCGCTCCTTATTCGGCCCTCGACACCAATTCAGTCTACAATGCGGGCTTCACCGCCTGGCAGGCGGGAAACAACGCCCGTGCGAAGGGACTTTTCGAGAAATGTATCGCTGCCGGTTATGTAGGTGAAGATGGCGACGCCTATGCCAAGCTCGCTGACGTTCTCGACAAGCTCGGCGACAAGGAAGGCTCCAAGAACACCCTCGAGCAGGGCTTCGCGGCATACCCTCAGAGCCAGAGCATTCTTATCGGCCTCATCAACTATTACGTGACTTCCGGCGAGAACTTCGACAGACTCTTCACTCTTCTGGACAATGCCAAGGCGAACGAGCCGAATAACGCTTCCCTCTACTATGTGGAAGGCAACATCTACAAGGAGACCGGAAACGAGGAGAAGGCCATAGAGTCCTATCGCAAGTGCTCGGAAATCAATCCTGACTATGAGTACGGCTACATCGGAGAGGGCATTCTTCTCTACAATAAGGCTGTGGATATCCAGGAGAAGGCTCAGAACGAGTTTGACGACGCCAAGTACGCAGTTCTCGTGACTGAATTCGAGAAGGCCCTCAAGGGCAGCATCGAGCCGTTCGAGAAGGCTTTCAATGTTTCGAAGGACAGCGAAGTCAAGGTCAGCGTCGCCGAGTATCTGAAGAACGCCTGCTACCGCTTCCGCGAGGAAAGCCAGGAGTACGCCGACAAATATCAGAAATACTACGATGTGGTATCTACGGGGAAGGCTGAGTAAGTTCTATCCGTACTGAAATTGGAAGGCGCCGGGTCATAATGCCCGGCGCCTTTCTTCGTCCCCTGCCGCCCTATGCCTCTGTCACGGGAATCTGAGGCTTGTCACTCTGCTGTCCGTCGAAGGCTTTCACGATCTTGCCCACGAGCGGGTGGCGGACGATGTCGTCGCTGCCGAAGCGGATGATGCTCACGCCTTTTATGTTCTCGATCAGCGATACTCCTCGCAGAAGACCGGAGTCTTCGCGGTGTGGGAGGTCCACCTGGCTCGCGTCGCCGGTGACTATGAATTTCGCGTTGCAGCCCATTCTCGTCAGGAACATCTTCAGCTGGCCGAGGTTCGTGTTCTGCGCCTCGTCAAGAATCACGCAGGCGCGGTCCAGAGTGCGTCCGCGCATATATGCGAGAGGGGCTATCTGGATAGTTCCGTCCTGAATGAACTCCTGAAGCTTGCGCGGCGGCACCATATCGCCGAGAGCGTCATAGAGAGGCTGCAGGTACGGGTCGAGCTTGTCTTTCAGGTCGCCCGGCAGGAAGCCGAGCCGCTCGCCCGCCTCCACTGCGGGACGGGTGAGTATGATCCGGCGTATCTCCCTGTTCTTGAGGGCCCTTACGGCCAATGCTATGGCGATGTACGTCTTTCCCGTACCGGCCGGTCCGAGCGCGAAGATAAGGTCGTTCTCGAAATAGGCCCTGACCATCTGCTGTTGTGTCGCGTTCCTTGCGCGGATGGCCTTCCCGTCCGTGCTGTGCACGATGACTGCGTCCGGGCTCAGGCGGAAACTGTCGGTGGCCGTTTCGCCGTCGAATACGTCCTCCACATCGTAGCGGGTGAGGTTCATCTTGCGGTGACGGATCTCTATGAGCTTTGCGAATCGGCTCTGAAACTCCTCTATCCGGCTTTCATCGCCCTCCAGAATAATCTCATCACCTCTGGCGATGACTTTAAGCCCCGGGAAATAGGTGCAGAATTCCTCGAGAATCCTGTTTCCGGCTCCGTAAATCTCCACCGGGTCGATGGCTTCAAGCTTGATGGTTTTCTTCATAATATGTTATTCGATGCCTGTTTCTTTCTTGACGCGCGCGAGCGTCGCGGTCATATTGTCATAGTCCGAGGGATTCTTCCAGAGCTCGCGTTTACCCAGATACTCTTCCACGGGAACAGTGGCGAAATTCTCCTCCAGCATCCCCGGTACCGTGCACCAGATGAAAATCAGCTCCGGCCGGCTCAGCTTTCTCACTCCTTTCCAGTCGCGCGTGGCAGTGAATCTCACCGCAAGCCCCAGACGGGTGTTCCGGGCTGTCATATTGGAGACGGCGTTGCCCACGGAATAGATTACCGGAACGCCGCCGATATGGGTGGTGTCCTGCACCACGTGGGGGTGCGCTCCGACCACGATCGACGCTCCCTGTTCCACCAGCCATCGGGCCCACTCCTGCTGCGCGGCGTTATGCCGCAGACTGTATTCCTCGCCCCAGTGGGGCAATGCGATTATGAAATCCGCATTTTTTCTCGCCCTTTCCATCAGGGCCGCTACGCTCTCCCGCTTCATCCTCGAGACTGTGGGCAGCGCCCCGGGGGAGGCTCCGGCATTAGTGCCGTATGTGAAGTTCACGAATGCGAGCCTGATTCCGTTTCTGGTGATTATGAGAGGGTTGTGCAGCGAGTCCGCCTCTTCGGACAGCCCGCACCCGGTATAGCTGACTCCACGTTCCCGCTCCATCTTCCCGTAGATTTCCAGCGTGCGCTTCAGACCGCGGAGACCCTTGTCGAGTATGTGGTTATTCGCCGTC
The DNA here is from genome assembly GCA_030529945.1 of Bacteroidia bacterium. Classification (GTDB taxonomy): domain Bacteria; phylum Bacteroidota; class Bacteroidia; order Bacteroidales; family UBA932; genus Cryptobacteroides. Next base: position 59,495 of record JAUMVX010000003.1, read on the forward strand.
AGAAACACGTCCACCCCGCAGTCCGCGAGATACTCTGCGTAGGAGTCGGGGGCGGAGAAGCAGGGGTAGCCGCTGTACGGCTCTCCCGCGAGGGTGAATTCCAGATTGGCCGCGCTCACGCCGGCCTCATCTATGATATGGGAGCTGCGAGCGAGGAAACGGGTGCAGTCGTAGCTGAGCTGCCGGCTGTGCATCATCACGTCACCGAGGATGAGCACGCTCAGGGAGTCGCTTTCCCAAAGGGGCTTCGGAGCGGGGATCCTGTAGTCCCACTGGGCCCGGAGGCTCAGGCAGGAGAGCAGCGATAGTATGGAAAGGAGGACTTTCTTCGTCATTCTCGTTACTGGCTTTTGCAAAGATACATATTTTTGGAAAGGGACGGAAGATTACTTAACTTTGCGGAATATGGATTATCGGAATATGCGAACGAAGTGTTTAAGTTTCAGCCTTTTGGCCATCTGCCTCTGTCTCTTTTGCAGCTGCGATATGTTCCGCTCGCTCGCGGGGCGGCCCACTTCTGACCGGATAGAGCAGAAGAAGGTGCTCATCGCTCTTCGCCAGAGGACCGAACAGGCCAGGCTCGACTCGCTTGCGAAAGCGGAGAAACACCTCGCCGACTCGCTCTCCGCCATAGATTCCATCCGCAGCTGCGGAATGCTTCTGCGCACTCCGGAGCAGGCCCGCGGACTCTCGAGCGTCGGTCTCGAAAAGAAGTATTATGTCATTCTCGGGACCTTCTCAGAAAGAACCAATGCCGATGCTTTCTCGCGCAAGCTCCCGGCAGAGTCTCAGCCGGCCGTGTTCCGTCTCAGAAACGGCTTCAGCGTGGTGACCGCCTGCCAGTCCGACGATCCGCAGGAGTTCTTCTCCCGCCTCAGCGGACTTCGCGCGGCGAAGATGTGTTCCGCAGACGCCTGGATTTTCGTAAACGCTGAGTGAGGCCTATGAAGAGATTACTCGTCCTTATCGCGCTTCTGCTCGGCTCGCACTCCGTCCTTTCCGCCCAGTACCGGAGCGCTTCATATTATGAAATCGATGACAGCGAGGTGACCTCTTCGCTGAAGAATCACATATCCTACATTTCCTCTGCGGCGCTCGAAGGACGCGCGGCCGGCTCGGAAGGCGAAAGAATGGCGGCACAGTATCTCAGCCGGACACTGGAAGAGTACGGCATAGATGTTCTCTCCGGAGCCGACGGGGACATCTTCGGACTCAAACGCCCCGACGGCGACACCCTCGTCTCCCGCAATGTCATAGGTTATATCCAAGGCTATGACCCGGCCCTGAGGGACAGGTATGTGGTCATAGGAGCCCGTATGGACAACATAGGCACGCGTGAGGTCAGCGTGAACGGTCAGACGCGCACGAAAATCTACTACGGAGCGAACGGCAACGCCTCCGGCCTCGCGATGCTGCTGGAACTTGCCCGTATGCTGCAGACGAATTCCGTTCTTCTCAAGCGTTCCGTGCTGATTCTCGGCTTCGGGGCCTCGCTCGAGGGCAACGCGGGGTCCTGGTATTTCCTGAACAGGGCCTTCAAGGATGCTGACAAGATAGACTTTATGATTAATCTCGACATTCTCGGTGGGGGGGACAGGGCATTCTACGCCTTCACTTCCTCGAATCCCGACGTGAATGATATGGTGAATGCCGTGAACGCCTCGCTCCAGCCCATCACTCCCGAGACAGTCGCCAGAGAGCCGCTCCCGTCCGACCACCGCAGTTTCTACGCCGCGCAGATTCCGTCCGTGTTCTTCACCACGGGAGTCTATCCGGAGTACGGCAGCGACCGGGACAGCGCGAGCATCATACAGTACGAGGCTATGGAGAGGGAACTGGAGTATCTGTACAGCTTCACGGTCTCGGCACTTAACGGGAGGGCTCCGCTTTTCGACCCTTCGCAGGACCTGAAAAAGAAAGTTTCAGCTTCCGGGAAAGACATAGTGGACTATTACGACTGCGACTACAAGCCTACTTTTATGGGAAGCACGGATATCAGCCGTTTTATGCAGCGCTGGGTATATGCCTACCTCAAATATCCGGACTATGCGGTGGAGAACGGCATACAGGGCCGTGTGCTGGTGGACTTCATAATAGACGAGAGAGGCAAGGTGAAAGATGTCACGGTGCGCAGAGGAGTCCACAGCTCCCTGGACGATGAGGCCGTCAGGGTCATCTCCGCATCCCCGGACTGGAAGCCCGGAAGGCTGAAGGGCAAGAAAGTGAAGACCGCGATGTCGGTCTATGTGGAATTCAGATTGACAAGAAAATAATTATGGATTACGATTTCAGAGCGATCGAAAGCAAGTGGCAGAAGCGCTGGGCCGAGGAAAAGACCTTTGCCGTAAAGGAAGACAGCGGCAAGAAGAAATACTATGTTCTGGATATGTTCCCGTACCCTTCCGGGGCGGGGCTGCACGTGGGGCATCCGCTGGGCTATATCGCCAGCGACATCTATGCCCGCTACAAGCGTCTGAAGGGCTTCAATGTCCTCCATCCTATGGGATACGACGCCTTCGGACTGCCGGCCGAGCAGTACGCCATCCAGACCGGACAGCATCCCGAAAAGACCACTTCCGAGAATATAGCACGCTACCGTACGCAGCTGGACAGGATAGGTTTCTCCTATGACTGGGACAGGGAAGTGAGGACCTGCGACCCCGGCTTCTACAAATGGACGCAGTGGGCGTTCCTCAAGATGTTCGACAGCTGGTACAGCCTGGACCTGGACAAGGCCCGTCCGATTTCCGAGCTGCTCTCTCTCTTCGAGCAGGGCGGCAGCGCAGCCGCACACGCCGCGTGCACCGAGGGTGAAGACTTTACGGCTGAGCAGTGGAAGTCCTTCGACGAGAAGCGCAGGGCGGACATTCTGATGCGTTACCGCATAGCTTATCAGGGCGAAACCTCCGTGAACTGGTGCGAAGGGCTCGGAACCGTCCTCGCAAATGACGAGGTGAAGGACGGCCTCTCCGTCAGAGGCGGTTTCCCTGTGGAGCAGAAGAAGATGAAGCAGTGGCAGCTCCGCGTCTCGGCCTACGCGGCCCGTCTGCTCGACTCGCTCGACACTCTCGACTGGACCGACTCTCTGAAGGAGATGCAGCGCAACTGGATAGGCCGCTCCGAAGGCACCGAGATGATCTTCGATACCGTCTGCGACGGCCGCCACCTGCCGGTCACCATCTTCACGACCCGCGCAGACACCGTCTTCGGAGTCACATTTATGGTGCTCGCCCCGGAGAGCCCTCTCGTCGCAGAGCTCACCGCGAAAGGCCACGAGACAGAAGTCGCGGACTACGTCCAATCCGCCAGAAAGAAGACCGAACGCGAACGCATCGCCGAGACCAGGTCGGTGACAGGCGTATTTACGGGATCATACGGTATCAATCCTCTTTCCGGCGAGAAGATTCCCATCTGGGTTTCAGAATATGTGCTCGCCTCTTACGGTACCGGAGCCATTATGGCGGTTCCCGCCCACGACAGCCGTGACTACGCCTTCGCCAGGAAATTCTCTCTCCCGATCATTCCGCTCATAGAGGGCTGCGACGTAAGCGAAGAGAGCTTCGATGCCAAGGAAGGCATAATGTGCAATTCCGGCTTCCTGAACGGGATGCCCGTAAAGCAGGCCATAGAGGCCGCCAAGGATTATGTGGAGGCTCACGGCCTGGGCCGCCGCAAGACTAACTGGAGACTGCGCGACGCCATCTTCTCCCGTCAGAGATACTGGGGAGAGCCTTTCCCGATCTACTACAGGGACGGCATCGCCTGCCCTCTTCCCGAGAGCGAGCTGCCTCTGACGCTGCCGGAGATGGAATCCTTCAAGCCATCCGCCGACGGCAGACCTCCTCTGGCGAACGCCAAAGACTGGACGTGGCACGGCTATCCTCTGGAACTCAGCACTATGCCGGGATTCGCGGGCTCCAGCGCATATTATCTCAGATATATGGACCCTCATAACGGTGAGGCTCTCGTGAGCAGGGAGGCAGACGGATACTGGCGCAATGTGGACCTCTATATCGGAGGCACGGAACACGCGACGGGCCATCTCATCTACTCCCGCTTCTGGAACAAGTTCCTCTATGATCTCGGCTATGTGTGCGAGAGCGAACCGTTCGCCAAGCTCATAAACCAGGGGATGATCCAGGGCCGTTCCAGCTTCGTGTACAGAATCGTGGGCACGAACACCTTCGTCTCCCGGGGCCTCAAGGACAAGTATGAGACCACCGAAATCCACGTGGACGTGAACATAGTCCATAATGACCGTCTGGATACGGAAGCCTTCAAAGCCTGGAGACCGGAATACGCCGATGCGCAGTTCATTCTTGAGGACGGCGAATACGTATGCGGATGGGCCATCGAGAAGATGAGCAAGTCTATGTACAACGTGGTGAATCCGGACGATGTCTGCGAGAGGTACGGAGCGGACACCCTCCGTCTCTACGAAATGTTCCTCGGCCCTGTGGAGCAGTCCAAGCCGTGGGATACCAAGGGCATAGACGGCGTACACCGCTTCCTGCGCAAATTCTGGCGGCTCTACTGCGAAAAGGACGATTTCCTCGTCACGGATGCCGAGCCGCTCCCGTCCGAACTCAAGGTGCTGCATCGCCTCATCGGAAAAGAAGAGGCCGACATCAAGGCCTTCTCGTACAATACTGTCATCAGCGCGTTTATGATCGCTGTAAACGAACTTAGCGCTCTCGATTGCCATAAGCGCGCCGTGCTTGAACCGCTCGCAGTCCTGCTCTCTCCGTTCGCTCCTCACATCTGCGAAGAGCTCTGGGAGATGCTCGGTCACGGGCGGAGCATCAGCTTCGCGACTTTCCCCGAATATGTCGAAGCTTACACTGTAGAGGATAGCTGCAGCTATCCCGTATCTTTCAACGGCAAGACCCGTTTCACTCTCTCTCTTCCGAAGAGCCTTGGCGCAGCGGAAGTCGAGGCCGAGGTCAGGTCCTGTCCGCAGACAGCCAAATACGTGGCTGACAAGACTATAGTGAAAGTCATAGTCGTTCCCGGAAGAATCGTTAATGTCGTGATTAAATGAAAATAAAGATTGACCTCAAGAAAACACTGTTCGATTACATCGCTCTGACGATAGCCTGTTTCTTCTTCGCCGTGGCGTGGGAGAGTTTTATGATTCCGAACGGTATGTCCGCCGGCGGAATGATGGGTCTGTGCACTGTAATCCAGTACGCCACAGGCGGGTTCATCGCCGCTCAGTACTCCTATCTGGCCCTGAATGCCATCCTTATCATAGCGGCCGTGTTCCTTATGGGCATCGGCTTCGGTTTCAAGACCATCTACTGCATCGTGATGTCCACTCTCCTTATGGAAGTCGTGGCCGGATGGACGGCCATCCACTGCGTTCCCGGCAGTTTCTTCTTTGTGGAGGAGAAGGTGATTATCCCGGTCATCGCGGGAGTCTTCGAGGCTCTGGGCATAGGACTTGTCCTGCGTTTCGGAGGGAGCACCGGCGGTACGGACATCGTGGCGCTGATGGTGAACAAGTACTGGCCGGTATCCCTGAGCACAGCCTTCGTGGTGATGGATCTGGTGGTAATCTGTATGCTCCTCTTCCTTCCGGACAGGTCTTTCAAGGATATGATCTACGGTCTTGAGGAGGTCATCACATTCAGCCTGATGATAGATTTCGTGGTGGGAGGAAAGAAGTCCTCATATCAGCTGCTCGTGTTCTCGGAAAAGTACGAAGAGATTGCGGACCATATCATAAACAATATGGACCGCGGCGTCACCATCCTCAGAGCCCAGGGCTGGTATACCAAGCAGGACAGGAACTTGCTGCTCATCCTCATAAGCCAGAAGCAGTTCCCCGGCCTCGCGTCAGTCATCAAGGAACTGGACCCGCGTGCGTTTATGTCGGTGTCCGTGACCAACAATGTCTATGGCGAGGGCTTCGAAGAGATAAAGACAGGGCTCAAGCGCAAGAAGAAAGAACTTACAAATAAATAATCAATGACCGTCCTGAAGACATCTTTGCTGCATACCGTGAAAGAGTATGCGCTCATAACCCTGGGTATACTGCTTTATGTGCTGGGCTGGACTATCTTTCTGATCTCCAACAATCTCATCGGCGGCGGAGTCACCGGTATCTCCTCCATCATACAGTACGCCACGTCGGGATTCATAAAGGTGGGCTACTCCTACTTCGTGATAAATGCGGCTCTGCTCATCATCGCGCTCTTCCTTCTCGGGAAAGGTTTCGGAGGCAAGACCGTCTATGCGGTCATCCTGGCTTCCATAGGGCTGAATGTGTTTCAGGACATAATTCCCGCCGATTTCATACAGGTGCTGAGCATAGACAACGGCAAGCTTATGAGCACCATTATGGGAGGCATTCTCGTGGGCACCGGCATAGGAATGACGATGTCTCAGGGCGGAAGTACCGGCGGAACCGATATCATCGCGCTGATAGTGAACAAGTACCGGGGGGTGTCGCCGGGTCGTATGATACTCTGGATAGATGTCGTCATCATCTGCTCCTCCATACTGGTTCCGTCCTATACGCCGTCCGGGGAACTGCTGCCTTTCACCGACAAGCTGGTGAACATCGTGTACGGTCTCATACTCATCACGGTGAACAGCACGGTGCTGGATATGGTGCTTTCCGGCTCCAAGCAGTCCGTCCAGCTTTTCATACTCTCGAAGAAGTCCTCTGAACTGGCCGACGCCATCACCCGCGACCTTCACAGGGGCGTCACGGTGCTGAACGGGGAAGGCTGGTATACCAAGACCCCCGCACAGGTGCTTATGGTCATCACCCGCAAGGCGGATCTTTCCATCTTCCTGCGTTACGTGAAGACCATCGACCCCGATGTGTTTATGTCCGTCTCTTCCGTAAGCGGAGTCTATGGCCGGGGTTTCGAGGGGATGAGAGGAGTGAAGGCGCTGAAACGCCGCGGGGCGGCGGACGCTGAAGTCCCGCAGTCGGAAGGGTCCGGGGCGGAAGCTCCGCAGAAAGACTGACCCGGATTTAAAAAAGATATACGTAATAAAAAAAACTCCCTTGCAGGCGGCGGTCGGTAAGGGAGTTTTTGTGGATATTTGGGCCTTAAACAATTTAATCAAATGATTATGAAGTATATCCTTTATTATGGCCTGGCAGTGCCGGCCATTGCTTTACTCGCCGGCCTCTCCGTAAGAGATTACCGCAGCGGAAATCTGGTTCAGAAACAGACATCGTCCATCATAAGAATGACCGCCCTGAGCCTGTTCCTGCTCCTGACAGTGACTGACCTGTGCGCGGCGGCGCCCTCCGGCGGCTGCTCGCCGCTGCTGAATCTGCAGGCCGCGGCGGCCGTGCTCCTGCTCAGCCCCCATTCATATTCCGGCAAGGGGAAATATACTCTGGTCTCCGCATCGGTTTTCGCCGCAGTCTGCTCTTTCTCATCCCTCTCGCTCGCTCTGACGGGTACTTATGGCGGAAAGACGGAAGTCTTTTCCCTGCTTGTGCTGGGATGCGTGATGCTGCACAGCTGTATGTGCCTGAAAATGAGATATGCGGACATCAAGTCCCTCTTCCGTGGCAAATCGGTGAGATATTCGATGGAGGACTATGCCTCCCACTGCTATTCCCTGCTGCTTCTCGCCTCCGTCTGTCTGGGGCTGCTTTCCGACACCGCTCCTCCCGTTTTCGCCGCCCTGCTGCTGATATGCGCTCTTCTTGCAGTCTCGGCGGCTGTGTACGGGGCTTACCGGAAATCGGCTGATGCCTCGATAGTGTACCTGGGCGAGAAGAAACTCCTGCAGATACGGAATATGATGACGGGAGAAGCGGTGGAGAGGTCGGCGAAAGTCCAGGCCAGAATGAAGTCGATGTATGAGCGCATAGAGAAGTATATGGTGGAGCATAAGCCTTATCTTGACGAAAACTTCACCATAGGAGACCTCGCCGACGCGATGCTGTCGAACCGGGTCTATATATCCAGAGCCATAAACAGGGTGACCGGAAACAACTTCTGCAATCTTGTGAACAGATACCGCGTGGCGCATTCGCAGATGCTCTGGAAACTGAACCCGCATCTGAAAATGAAAGACATATACTCCGGCTGCGGTTTCCACACGGCGGTGAGTTTCATAAGTGCCTTCAGGACCGTCACCGGCTACACTCCTGTGGAATGGCTGAAGGAAAGCAGTGCGGAAAAGCTGAGGAAGCCGTCCGCGTCGGAGGAAATCGCCGCATAAGATTACCCGTGCGGGGCGGTCTTCAGATACCTTTCCAGCTGTCGGGGACGGGGGCGCTCACGTGTACCTCGCTGTGTCGTACCGGATGTTCGAAACGTATTTCGTGCGCGTGGAGACAGATGCCTCCGTCAGGATTGGACCTCGGGGCCCCATATTTCAGGTCTCCCTTTATGCAGCAGCCCAGATGGCTGAGCTGGCAGCGGATCTGGTGATGCCGTCCGGTGAGCAGCTCGACTTCCACGAGATGGTACCTGTCCGTGCTTTTCAGACAGCGGTAGCGCAGGCGGGCGAGTTTGGCTCCGGGACGGGGAACGGGATGGGACGCGTGCGCGGCCGCGGGGACTATGTAGGATTTGTTCTGCTTCTCATTGCGGACCAGATAGTCTTCCAGCAGCCCTTCGGAGGGCTCGGGCTTCGCGCAGCAGAGCGCCCAGTAGATTTTATGGACAAGTCCCTCGCGCAGCATCTGCGAGAGCCTTTCGAGCGCCTTGCTCGTCTTGGCGAGCACACAGATGCCGCTTACCGGCCGGTCGAGGCGGTGCGGGATGCCGAGATAGACCTTGCCGGGCTTCGAGTCGCGCTGCGCGATGAATGCCTTGTAGCTGTCAGCGAGGCACTCGTCGCCGGTCCTGTCGCCCTGGGTGATTTCTCCCGGGCGCTTGTTCACTATGAGAAGATGATTGTCTTCGTACAGGATGCGCGACTCCAGGTCTGCGAATTCTGTCTCTGTCAGTGTCCTGTATTCCATATCAGAAAGCTTTCTGTCAGCAAAGATACGGTTTTTTATGACAAATTGGCAGAAAACGCTCTTGGCACAACATTGGTTGTATGTCCCGGCGTGCTCCGGCGGGACCGGGCACGGATAATACAGACAATAAGTAAAAAGGAAATACAATTATGGGAAAAATCATCGGAATTGACCTCGGTACAACTAACTCCTGCGTAGCAGTAATGGAAGGTAACCAGCCTACGGTCATCATCAATAACGAAGGTGAAAGGACTACTCCTTCCGTAGTCGCCTTCACGGACGGCGGAGAGAGAAAGGTCGGCAACCCCGCCAAGCGTCAGGCCATCACCAACCCTCACAATACCGTCTATTCGATAAAGCGCTTTATGGGCGAGACCTACGATCAGGTCACCAAGGAGATCGAAAGAGTCCCGTATAAGGTCATAAAGGGTGAGAACAACACTCCGCGCGTGGACATCAACGGCCATCCTTATACTCCTCAGGAGATTTCTGCCATCATCCTCCAGAAGATGAAGAAGACGGCTGAAGACTATCTCCGTCAGGAAGTCACCGAAGCCGTCATCACGGTGCCGGCGTACTTCTCCGACAGCCAGCGTCAGGCCACCAAGGAGGCCGGCAAGATCGCGGGCCTGGACGTGAAGCGAATCATAAACGAGCCTACCGCGGCGGCCCTCGCCTACGGTCTGGACAAAAAAGACAAGAATTCGAAGATCGCGGTGTTCGACCTCGGCGGCGGTACTTTCGATATCTCCATCCTGGAACTCGGAGACGGTGTGTTCGAAGTCCGCGCCACGAACGGTGACACCCACCTCGGCGGCGATGATTTCGACCAGGCGGTCATCGACTGGCTCGCTTCCGAATTCGCTTCCGAGAACCACGGAATCGACCTCAAGAAGGATCCTATGGCGCTCCAGAGACTTAAGGAAGCTGCCGAGAAGGCTAAGATCGAGCTCTCGAACCAGACTTCCGCAGAGATTAACCTGCCTTACATAATGCCTGTGGACGGCATTCCTAAGCATCTTGTGAAGACCCTCACCAGGGCCAAGTTCGAGATGCTCTGTGACAGCCTCTTCAACCGCACCGTCGAGCCTTGCCGCAAGGCCCTCGAGGATGCTCACCTGAAAGCTTCCGACATAGACGAGGTTCTGCTCGTAGGCGGTTCCACCCGTATCCCTAAAGTTCAGGAAATCGTCAGGAACTTCTTCGGCAAGGAGCCTAACAAGAGCGTGAACCCGGACGAGGTAGTGGCTATCGGCGCGTCCATCCAGGGCGGCGTGCTCGCGGGCGACGTGAAGGATGTCCTCCTTCTGGATGTGACTCCGCTTTCTCTCGGCATCGAGACCCTCGGCGGCGTTATGACCAAGCTCATCGACGCGAACACCACCATCCCTGCGAAGAAGAGCCAGGTATTCTCCACGGCAGCTGACAATCAGCCTTCCGTACAGATCCGCGTGCTTCAGGGCGAGCGGCCTATGGCCAAGGACAACAAACTTATCGGCGAGTTCAATCTCGACGGCATCGCTCCGGCACCTCGCGGAATCCCTCAGATCGAGGTGAGCTTCGACATCGACGCGAACGGCATACTGAACGTATCCGCCACCGACAAGGCGACAGGCAAGGCGCAGAACATCCGCATCACCGCTTCGAGCGGCCTGAGCGAGGAGGAAATCCAGAGGATGCGTGACGAGGCCAAGGCCAATGAGGCTGCGGACAAGGAGGCCAAGGAGCGCATAGACAAGATAAACAACGGCGACGCTATGGTATTCCAGACCGAGAAGAATCTCAAGGAGTACGGCGACAAGATTCCGGCAGACAAGAAGAGCGCCATCGAGAGTGCCTGCGCAGACCTGAAGAAGGCCGTGGAGGCGAAGGACATAGCTGCCATAGACAGCGCGAATTCGGCTCTCGAAGCTGCCTGGCACGCCGCGTCCGAGGATATGGCCAAAGCTGCCCAGGGCGGCGCCCAGGGTCCGCAGGGCGGTCCTCAGGGACCTCAGTACGGTCCGCAGGATCCTCAGGGCAACGGTCCTGAAGCTCCGGACGAGCAGTAGAATATCCCTATAAATGATGAGGGGTCAGCTTGAAGAAGTCGGCCCCTTTTTGCATATATTTGCGCATTGAATTTTATGCTGATAAATCACAGGGTGATGAAAGTGAAGAGGACATATCCTATAATGGGGCTGGGCTGCGCGGCGTGCGTGGCGAGAGTCGAAAAGACATTGGCCGCCTTAGGCGGCGTATATGACGTCAGCGTGTCTCTGGCATCCGCGACGGTGCAGGTGGAGTTCGATGCTGATGTGCTTACAGACAGGGACTTGCAGAGAGCTGTCCACGATGCCGGCTATGAACTTGTGCTCGCGGATGAGGCTCCGGATGCTGCGGCTGCTCCGGCGCCCTCTTGCTCTGCTGCCGCTCGGGAGGGGAAATCTTCTCAGAGCGCTGAGGATCTGGCGGACGAGATGAGCCGCAGAGCCTTCCGCACGCTGCGGCGCGATGCTCTTTCCAGTCTGCTGATCGCCGGAGCCGTAATGCTGCTTTCGATGGGAGGGGGTATGCGTGACTGCACCGCCGCCGGCGTGCCGCCGTTCAGGAGTATCGCCTCGGCGGTTCTGACTGCGGTCGTGGTCTTCGTCTTCGGAGGCAGGTTCTTCCGCAATGCCTTCGCGCAGCTTCGCCACGGCTCCGCCAATATGGACACGCTCGTCAGTCTGAGCGTCTGCATCTCATTCTTCTTCAGTCTGTTCAATCTCTGCTTCCCTCAGGTCTGGACTTCGCGCGGACTTGCCGCAGACCTGTATTTCGAGTCTTCGGCGATGATAGTTTCTTTCGTTCTGCTCGGCCGTATGCTCGAGGAGCGGACGAGGCGCAGTACTACGGCGGCGGTCCGGGAACTGAAGGCGATGCAGCCGGAGAGGGTTCTGCTGCGCGTCGGGAAGGTGGTGAGGGAAGTCTCTCTGGAGTCCGTGTCCGAGGGGGATGAAGTGGTGATCCGCGTCGGCGGCAAGATGGCCGTGGACGGGGAGCTTGTCGAAGGAAGCGTGTCTATGGACGAAAGTATGATGACGGGGGAGTCCCGTCCCGTGAAGAAGTCCCCGGGGAATCAGCTCTATGCGGGAACGCTGTGTCTGGGCGGTGAGGCCGTCGTGAAGACCGCGAAGGTCGGGGGCGATACGGTCCTGGCCGGCATCATAGCGATGGTCCGGCAGGCGCAGGGCAGCAAGGCCGCTATTCAGCGCAAGGTGGACAGGGTCGCCGCCGTCTTCGTGCCAGTGATAATCTGCATAGCTCTGCTCAGTCTTGTCCTCTGGTGCGTATGGGGCGGTGAGAACGCTTTAAGCCGGGGACTGCTCGCCGCTGTGACGGTGCTCGTCATCGCCTGTCCGTGTTCTCTCGGTCTCGCCACTCCCGCAGCCATAATCGCCGGCATCGGCCGTGCCGCGAAGTCTGGCATACTCGTTCGCGACGCCGACGCCCTGCAGACCGCAGCGACGGTGGATGTGGTATTGCTGGACAAGACGGGGACACTTACCGAAGGTCTCGCCGGCGGAGACCGTCTCAAGGACACTTCGCTCTCCGCTGTACGGACGCTGCGCTCTATGGGGCTTTCCGTGCGGATGCTCAGCGGGGATTCTTCGGAGAGGGCGGCCGCGATTGCCCGCGAAGCGGGCGTGGATGACTACATCTCGCAAATGCTGCCCTCCGGCAAGACTCAGTATGTAAAGGACCTGCACGCGCGGGGGCTGAAGGTGGCGATGGTCGGGGACGGCGTGAACGACAGTGCGGCACTCGCGGAAGCGGACTTCTCTATGGCTATGGGCAGCGGGAGCGATGTCGCGATGGATTCGGCGATGGCGACCATAGTGTCTTCCGACTTGCGGAAGGTTCCGCAGATGATACGCCTCTCGCGCCGCACGAACCGCATTATCGCCGAGAACCTCTTCTGGGCCTTCCTCTATAACGCATTGGCCGTTCCGGCCGCCGCATTCGGGCTTGTCGGTCCTATGACGGCTGCGCTGTGTATGGCTCTGAGCAGCGTGTGCGTGGTGTGCAACGCTCTGCGTCTGCGTTTCTGCAGGATATAGGATCGGCCGGTTTTCGCGGCAGGAGTGTCCGGAAGCTGTTTTCAGAGCACTGTGGTCGGCGGGTTTTCGCCTACATCAGATAGCGGGACATATCCTCGCCCCTTTCCTGCGCCCGGCGGATTTCGGTGGAGGAGATGTCGACGATGGGCGCGTCGATCACGCGGATGTTGTACAGGCGCTCGAAGATTTCCTCTATGCTCAGCGCTCCGTCCATAATCTGAGTCTCCCAGGCGTCCATCACGTAGGGGGTGGGGAAGTGCAGGCTCTCCTTCTGGAGCTGCGTCCGGATGCTGTCCGCATCGTAACCCTTTCGCGGATAGACCACTACGCCGTATTCCGATAGCAGGCGCGCGCTGTCTCTCCACAGGTGGATGTTCTCCAGATTGTCCGCGCCGATGACCAGAGTGAAGTTGTTCTCGGGTTCGCGTTTTTTCAGCGCGTCGAGGGTGCGGATGGTGTAGTGGGGAGGCTCCATATTCATCTCTATGTCGTCCACCCATACGTGGAGCTCCGGGTGCCGGCGCACGGCCTCCACCGCCTCGTCATACCTTTTGCGGGCGGAAAGCGCCTTGGACGGGTCTTTCAGAGGGTTCTGCGGGGAAATGACCAGGTACACCCAGTCGAATTCGCGTTCCCGGGTAAGGCATTCCATTATGGCCAGATGGCCGATGTGAAGAGGGTCGAAGGACCCCGAGTACACCGCAATGTTCATTATGTCGTGGGTGGGGAAGTCTTGTTTTTCCTCTTGCCTGTGGCGGCTTACGGGCGTTTCAGGAAGTCATCGACGAGCTTTTCGGCTTCGCTGAAGGCCTCGGACAGTTCGCCGTTCATAAGAATCGTGTCGAACCGGGGGGCGTAGCGGGTTTCCTCCTCCGCCTTCTGCAGCCGCTTTTCGATTTCTTCGGGGGAGTCGGTGCCCCGGGCCGTGAGCCTGTCGCGCAGCACCGAAGGGTCCGGCACTCCTATGAACACTGAGAGAGCCTGCTGCCCGAAGTATTTCTTCAGATTCACTCCGCCCTTCACGTCCACGTCGAAGATGAGACTGTGCCCTTTCGCCCAGATGCGCTCGACCTCTTTCTTCAGCGTGCCGTAGAAGCGTCCCGGATAGACTTCCTCGTATTCCACGAAACTGTCTTCGGCAATCAGGCGGCGGAACTGCTCCGGAGTGAAGAAATAATACTCCTTTCCGTCCTGCTCGTCGCCCCGCGGAAGTCTCGATGTGGCGGATACGGAGAATTCTATCTCCGGATGGAGAGACAGTATATGCCTGACTATGGTGCTTTTTCCGGAACCCGAAGGCGCGCAGAAGATGAGAACTTTATTGCTCATTAAGTGGTTTATTTCTGCAAAAATAACTAAATTTGCGCGATTTGAAAATTATGTGTCCGAGTTCCCGCCCTGTGCCGGAAAACGCGGCCTGCGCGGAACCCGTGTTATTGTTGGTAAATGTTTAACCTTAAAAGTTATGGTATCTTATAAAGAAATCGGCCTTGTGAACACCCGCGAGATGTTCGCCAAGGCAATCAAGGGCGGCTATGCCATCCCGGCTTTCAACTTCAACAATATGGAGCAGCTCCAGGCCATCATCCAGGCCAGCGCCGAGACCAAGTCTCCGGTCATCCTGCAGGTCAGCAAGGGCGCGAGGAACTACGCGAACCAGACCCTCCTCCGCTATATGGCGGAAGGCGCAGTGGAGTATGCGAAGGAACTCGGCTGGGAGAAACCTCAGATCGTCCTGCATCTGGACCACGGCGATTCCTTCGAGCTCTGCAAGAGCTGCGTGGATATGGGCTTCTCTTCCGTTATGATCGACGGTTCCGCTCTTCCTTACGAGGAGAACATCGCCCTCACGAAGAAGGTCGTGGAGTACGCTCATAAGTATGATGTCACCGTAGAGGCCGAGCTCGGCGTTCTCGCCGGCGTAGAGGATGAGGTGGCCGCCGAGGAGTCCCACTATACCAAGCCTGAGGAGGTCATCGACTTCGCCACACGCACAGGCTGCGATTCCCTCGCCATCTCCATCGGCACTTCCCACGGCGCATACAAATTC
Source organism: Bacteroidia bacterium (assembly GCA_030529945.1). Classification (GTDB taxonomy): domain Bacteria; phylum Bacteroidota; class Bacteroidia; order Bacteroidales; family UBA932; genus Cryptobacteroides. Next base: position 74,574 of record JAUMVX010000003.1, read on the forward strand.
AAGCCGGAGCAGTGCACCAGAGACCCTAAGACCGGCCGTCTCGTACCTCCGCCGCTCGCATTCGACGTTCTCCACGAGATCGAGAAGAAGCTTCCGGGCTTCCCTATTGTTCTGCACGGCTCGTCTTCTGTTCCGCAGGAGTATGTGGACATCATCAACGCTAACGGCGGCAAGCTTCCGGATGCTGTAGGCATCCCCGAGGAGCAGCTCCGCGAGGCCGCGAAGAGCGCCGTATGCAAGATCAACATCGACTCCGACAGCCGTCTCGCTATGACCGCCGCCATCCGCAAGGTCTTCAACGAGAAGCCGGGCGAGTTCGACCCGCGCAAATACCTCGGACCTGCACGTGACGAGATGAAGAAGCTCTACGAGCACAAGATCGTGGACGTTCTCGGTTCCAACGGCAAGGCTTAATTCCTACTGAATCGTAAGGTGAAAAATGGCCCGGTGCGCCGGGGTGTCTTTCACCTTTTTTATTAACTAAAATCACTGATTATGAAGAAATTACTTTCTGTTACGGCAGCTGGCCTGCTTCTTTTTGCGACCTCTTTCCAGGCAAGAGCCATAGAGGGTCCGGATCCTGTGGGCAGCATCACCGCGAGCGCCTATCTGGGCCTGCTTCCGGGTGTCGGCGCTAATGCCGCAGCCGATTATGTCCTCATCAACAAATGGTGGAAGGGCCACTTCACCGTGGGCGGATATGCCGGACTTTACGGAGATAAGACATCGGATTCCGTAAGCGTAAGCGGAGTTACTGCCAAGAACAGCACCAAGTATCATTATTTCACCGTGATGCCGCGTGCGACCTACGGTCTGAACATCACCGACTCTTTCGAGGTGCACGCCGGAACGATGGTCGGTATGCAGTTCAGCTACAGCAAGACTAAAGGTTCAGTTTCTTCTTCCGCTGCGGGAGTGGACGGCAAGGAAAAGAAAAGCGAAACCAGCCTCGGCGTCGCCTATGGGGAACTTGTCGGCTGCCGCTATTTCTTCACTGACAATTTCGGCGTTTCCGCCGAGTGCAGCGTCGGTACAGTCACCTATCTGAACCTCGGTATCTCATACAGGTTTTAAGAAGCTTATTTTATACGCAGAGGGCGGCCCGTACGGGCCGCCCTCTGCGCGTGTATATGCTCTGATTTCTGTGCGTCCATCTGCGGCTGCTCTCTGTGCGGGTTTACCTTGTCCTTTAGAACGTGAGTTTAACAACAAATTGTACAACTAATTCCTATCAGCCATCGTATTCGG
>JAUMVX010000041.1 GCA_030529945.1 Bacteroidia bacterium
GCTCAATCGGACTCCAAATCGCGCTTTACGCGACACGAAGTCCTGTAACATTAGAAATAGGGGGCTGTCCTTCCTACTAAATCAACCCCCGAAACAGCACGCTGGAATTGACATCGAGGCGTGAGCCTCCACGTCTGATGTCCACAAGACGGGACAGGTTGCTGGTGAATGTGATGTCCGATACATCAGCAGGGACGGAGACGGGGTCTATGCAGGGGATGTCGGCGGCATCGTAGAATTCCAGATAGTCAACGGCGGAGGCGTAGTCATAGAAGACATTCTCATAATTGTAGAGGTCGGAGCCGACAGACTGTGCGATATGGGTGTAGAGCCTAAGTCGGGCATCGTTCGCCGTGACACGCTCCATTATCTTGCCATACAAATCTTTGATGGACAGGCCTCCTGAAACTATGTCGGAGGCACGCACGATGGTTGATGCAACGAGAATTCGTGCAGGAATTGACGGCCGGAGCTGATCCAACGCGAATGCGTGGATGCGCTGCTCTTTGTCGGTGTATTTGACTGCGATTTTGTCCCGCCCAAGGGTGAAATCGTATGGAGAGGAGAGCGAGGAGTGCCAGGCGTTTATCAGTATCTCGGGCTGGTGACTCTGCTCTATGACCAGCAGTTCGGCCCAGATTCCTTGAATTTTGGGGTTGTGAGGGCTGTCCGGTGAATTGAAAGGAAAACTTGTCTGATACTGATTGAGCCTTTTCGTGGGGGTCATCAGATCAAGCATATCAGTTTTCGATTAGAATGATTCCTTTGCCCAATCCGACCGTAAACAGGTGCTTATCCGGTCTGTGGCCACGAAAGTATTCGCAGACCTTAGGGGTGGTAAGGTCCACCCCGACAGAGCGGAGATATGGCTGGATGCGAAGCATCGGTGTATATCGTTTTTGTTGATTGCGTGTCGTACCGTGAGACCGACTTCTCGGTCCCGATTACAAAGTTACAATTATTCACGGATAACCATATAAGGTTTCATTATTATTTATCAACAAGATTGATTATGAGTTATTTATGAGATTTGCGGTATCTCCCGAGGTCTATTCGGTCAAGAATCTTTTCCCCGATCCACCGCTTGATGTTCCGCTCGGCGGTGGAGAGCGGCATCTGGAGATTCGCTGCAGCTTCAATGTATGTCTGGCGGTCGAATTCTTCGTCGAGCGAGTCCCAGAAGAGCCGGCGGCGGACGGTTTTCTGGGTGACGGTCTTGGACTTTACGACGGTGGCTTTGGGCAGGGTGTCGTAGATGTAGGCGGAATGCTGCAGGAGGGCGCGGGACATTGTCATTGCCGCATCGAAGTCGCGCTGTTCACAGACAATCCGGTTGCTGAAGTCACCGTCGTCCATCAAACGGACTGCGGAGAGAACCATCATAATGCGGAATGTCATCAGGCCGAGCCGGGCGACCGTCGCCTTGAAATCAGTGCCGAGCATCTGAGGGAAGCGGGAATAGACATAGCGGAACCAGTCGTTGAAGGCGGTGCGCTGGGATTCGGTCAGTCCGTATTCCACATCGCCAAGTTCGATGAAAATTTTGTAGAAGTCGTGGAAGCGGCTGCCCAGTGTCTGGAAGAATTGGTCGGCGGTGCCGTTTTCGCGTCTGGCGAAGACATCCTTCCATTCGTCTGTACCGACAAGGTGATAGAAAAGGAAGCGGCTGAAAAGGCCGTTTTCGGCATCGGGGATGAGACTGCTGACCTGTTTCGGTGTGCCGGAGAGGACGCAGCTGACGCAGGGTCGGTTGACATAGACGAACTCGCGGTCTTTGCGTCGCACATAAGATACTGCCTCGTGATGGGTGAATTTCCGGAAATGGTCGGAGTAGTTGCCGTAATCTGAGGCGAAGGTGTTGGCCAGCGTGTCGCCCTCGGTCTCGAACATTATTCCGCGCCCATCGTTCTCATTGAGTACCTGGATGAATGCGGTGGAACTGGCATTGGCGGGGAGAAAGAGCATCCGCAGGGGCGGCTCCTCCGGCTTGTCCATCGTCATTTTCTTTTTGTTGGCGTTGAACTCCTGCATTTTCTGCTTGTAAGCCATCACTTCGGCTTCGTTGATTTCGCGGAGCCGGTCGTGGATGGGCTGGATGATATGTTTGCAGAGCGTGAGGCGGCCTTTGCCGGAGGATGCCTGTGCGGTGACGAACAGGTACAGGTTTGGCCAGTAGGAGCGGTCGGCATACACGCCGGAAAGGTTGGGAAGACAGGAGGAGATGCACACGATTGAGCCGAGCAGCAATATGTCGGCATCCTGCTCGTTCTCGCCCCGGTCGATTATTTCCTGAAAGAAACCCGGCAGGAGGTCACGGATTTCCGCTGTGAAGGTGGGCAGTTTCTCGTCTTCTTCGCCCTCACTTTCGCCGTTTCCCTCACTTCCCTCAATCTGAGAGTTTCGGGATGGACTGGCCGTAATCAATCTGCTCTGGCCGCGTGAGGAATGTGAGGGAAGTGAGGTTTTTGAGGGAACTGACACGGAAATGCCGTTCTCTTTAGCCAGCTGGAAGAATGTCTTGATGGTGATGCCGTGTCCGTGAGCACGCATACATTTGTCATACTGGTCATCAGCTTCTTTCTCGCTGTAGCCGGAATAGTATCGGGAGATGCGGTGGAAGTAGTCACGGCCGTTTTCGCCGAGTTCGTCAGAGAGGGCGAAGCCGAGGTCACGCCAATTGGAATAGCCACGGGTGATGTCAACCCGGGCGGCTTCGATGCGCCGGGTGACGATTTCGATGTCATCGGTGGCGTCGGTTGTCTGGACCGGCTGTATTTGTATGTGCTGGGGAGCCTGCGCTGCCGCCGGCTCGACCCATTCTTCTGGATTGAATGTCTTTTTCATATTCGGGTTCATTATCGGGATGCGTATTTTGGATTGAGGTATGCCATCGGGTCATACGGAAGGAAACAGGCTCTGGAAAGGTCTTTTCCGGAGCGATCCGGTTCGATGCCGTATGTCTGCTTGATGTAGTAAGCGATGCGGCGGAAGTAGTCGGCGTGAGAAAGGCGGTTTTCGGCTATGGGAATGACCCATTTGAGTCCGTGGCCGGAAGGGCTTCTGAAGAGAAGTTCCGTCTCGAAGTATTCGTCTGACAGGAGCTTCCGGAAAAGACTTTCAACATCGGTCAGGTGGTCGAAGTCAAGGCAGATGAGGTTTGACACTTCAAGAATGGCTTTGTCGCCGCGGGTCTTGAACTGGCCGCAAAAGGTGGCATAGTCAAAGTTGGCGGCCTTGAAGAGCTTTGCCTGTTTCTCGTCGGGAATGGAGCGGAGTTTCTGCGTGGCTTCTGCGGCATAGTGACCGGTGATGTAGGCGTAGGCATCTGTCAGGGTGATGCTTTTGAGCGGATGAGTGTTGGTGACAGGGCGGCGGAAGAAGGAGAATCTCGGGCCGTGTGGCTTTTCATCCTTATTGGCGTAGGGGCTGTAGTCCTCTTCCAGATGCAGGTGCATTTCCCTGTTCAGGTGCTCCAGCAGGAACTGCCCTGATTTGCCGTAGTAGCGCTCGGCGAATTCCAGTGCGTCGCCGTCGGGTATTGCTCCGGAGAGGTCGTGATGAACGGCGAGTTCGTCACAAAGTTTCTTTTCAGGCTCCAGCCGGATGATGTTCACCTTCAATGTCGGCTCCCAGTTCTGGAAGGGGTTGCGGATTACTCCGCAGTCCCTTCCTTTGATGTGCATTACGATTTCATCCGGGAAGTGTTCCCTGACGATGTGGGAGTAGATGTCGGCCCCGTAGAGGGTCTTGGAGAGGACGGTGCTACGATTTATCATCGCTTGCCTCCTCCTGCGGCTGGTCGGACAGGAAACTGCCGTTGTGTTCACGATAGAGTTCGCGGAAAGCCCGTGCGTAATCGTCATCGGACCTCAGGAGATATTCGTTCATAATCTCTCCGAGCAGACGTGGCTGTTTCATAGAGTCCCTCCGCTCTTGCCGTGAAGATGTTTCATTGCCTCCATCTGGAGTTCGGAGGTCGTCTTGTGGGCGTTCTCCTGAAGCCAGGCGTCAATCTTGGATTTGAGGAAGCGGAGTTTCTTTCCCGTCTTGTTGTAGGGGATGAGGTTGTCGCTGACCCAGCCGTAAACGGTGGATTTCGCCGGTTTGTCGGGCAGATAGGCACACAGCTGTTCAAGGTTGAACCACTGTTCATCTTCTTTGCTGTTCTCCTCGTCGTTGCGGTTGCGGACGAGTTCGGTTAGGCCGTCAATCTTCTCGATGAGGGCGGCGACTGCCTGCGGCAGTTCGTTGAAAGATAATTCTTGAGACATAAAAATTTAATTTTATGTCGTGTCGCTTCTTTCTTTTGGCGCCTTATATTGAAAAGAAAGCCCACGACTCCTGTTTTCCGCGTTGGGACACCCAACTTTTATTCTGGATGGTATGTGACGATGTCGTATAGCTCGCGCTGCTCGTCATCCATCTTTAGGAGGGCAGTCTTGGTCAAGCCGGACTGCGGAAGCGTGTAGGTCAGCTGGTACATATTCTTGGTGATTTCCTGTGCCCGGGCAAGCGTGATGTCGGATTTCTTGGCCTTGAGCAGCCGTTCCAGCTCCAGCATAATGGTATAGGCAGTGAAGCAGATGCAGATGTGACCTTCTATCCGGTTTTTCAAACGGTGGAAGATGGGGCGGACCTGCAAGTCAGTCTTGTTCATACGGAACGCCCGCTCGATGCGCCAAAGGTCGGAGTAACGCGAGATGACATCCTCATTCGAGAGGCCGGTGTTGGTGACATAGCCCTTGATGCCGTCCCAAGCCGCGTCCGCCCTGAATTTGTCGTAGTCGATGGATATCTTGACATCTCCCTCCATCGCCAGATATTGATTGTAGCCCTTGTTGTTGATGTTCGCCTTGGTCAAGCGGCCGCTGCCCAACCGCTTTTCCAACCGGCTCAGTCCGCGCTCTCTTGTTTTCCGATCCTTTACGGTGCGCCTGTCCGTCTTGGAGACGACCATCCGCGTGCCGTCACCGCGCTCGATGACCCGTACTTCCCCATCCTTGAGGTTGAGAGAAAGGATGGCCTCCTTGACTGTCTCGCTGTCGTTCTTCGGCCTGGCGCCGAGTATGAACTCGTAGCCCTCGGCCTTCAGCCCCGCGATGTTCCTCTTCGATAGGAGCCCGGCATCGGCAACCACAATTGGTTTGTCAAAGCCGAACTTGTCTGACATCTTCTTGATAAAGTCTATCAGAGTATGTCCCTCGAAGATGTTGCCTTCGTATATCTCATATCCAATAGGATTGCCTCCCGTTGCCACAAGGAGTCCGAGGAAAATCTGGGGGTTGCTGTGCTTCCCGTCCTTGGAGAAACCGCACTTGCGCAGGTCATCCTCGTCCGCCGCCTCGAAGTAAAGCGTGGTCATATCGTAGAACACCACCTCTATCCTGTCCCCGCACTCCCGCTTAGTCTTGGCAAAACTTATCTCTTCGACGCGGGACTTGATGTCGGGACCCGAGGAACGCCTGCCATCCTTGTAACACAGGTTGTCAAGAAACCGGTAAACCTGGTCCGTAGAATAGTGCCTGCCGAGATACCTTGACAGATAGTCGATGGTCTTCAGCTTGCTTCCGGGATTGAACAGGCGGCATATCACCAGATGGCGGAACATCTCGTTCCTGATGGCATTGTAGCCGATTTCATCGTAAAGCCGGCCGTACACGGCCTCAGGGCCGATTACCTGCACCTGGCTATTGTGCAGACTTGACAGCAGTTCCTTAATCCTGTCGTCTATGCTCGGCTCAAAGAACGGCAGCTCCGGATGGCTATGCTCCTTGATATACTGTCTGCCACGGGCCTCCAGTCTGACAAGTTCCCATTCCTCGCGACCCGTGCCCAGACTACACACGACACGGTAGAATCCACCGGCCTTATCCACAATCTGGACGCTGGTGCTACCCGATTTATTGACCTTGCGGCGTACGTACATACAGCAAAGTTAGTGCGGGACACCCAAAATGACAAATTTTTCGGAAAATCAAGATTGATTATCAGCCGCTTACAAAATCAACCCCAAAAAGCGCGGAAAACAGGAAAATTTAATTTTATGTCGTGTCGCTTCTTTCTTTTGGCGCCTTATATTGAAAAGAAAGCCCACGACTGATTTCGTGGGCAAAGGTATGGGGTGTAAAGGGTGACTACCGGTGATGCCACCGGTGGTGAATTTTTAGTATTCCTTGCCTTTCTTTAGCTCGATTCCGAGCGAGAGGTCAGAGAGAATCTTGTTTACTTCGGATAGTTCTTTTTGGTGATAGTCAGTGAATTGGATTCCGGCAAGGGCATCGTTGTAAAGCTTTCTGTGACTGCCGCCTGTCAGGTAGGCGACCAGACTGCAAATCTTGGACAGGTCGTTGAAGCTCTTGCCTTTCCCGAGTTTTTGCAGGAGCTCGCAGATAACGACCGTGCGGATTTTGTTGCTGTCTTTCGTCTTTTCATCGGCCCTGTCATTTCCTCCGTCAAGAAGCGCTTCCGGAGGAAGATGCCGGTTAAGTTCGTCTTCGATTCGTCCGAGCCGTTTGTCGTCAAGGGCGGTTCCGCTGATAATCTCGCAGATAAACCTCCCGGTCAGATTCTTTGCGGCCTGGCTCTCATAGCTGTTGTCTTCCAGGAACACTTTTACGGCGGCGACAGGGTTGGCTTTGGCGAGCCTCATTTCATCGTAGATGCGGTAGGCATTGTTGAACCAGTCAAGGATTTTCGCTTCGTCCGTAATACCGGCATCGGTGAGGTCCTGATACTGGGCGAAGTTGATGTCATCGTCAATATATTCCGCGAGGCAGGATTTAGGGTAATCGTCACGGGAGATTCTCAGCGCTTCGATGATTCCTTGTTCGTCCGGCACACAGTCAATGGGGTTGGTCGGACGCTGGCTGTTGCGGAGATTGCCCAGCAGGAAGTAGAGATAGCCGAAGGTCTTGTCATCTTTGATGACCTCGAAGAGTTCGTCACGGAGGGCGGCTGCGATTTCAACCGGGATTTCTCCCTCGTTCATCTGAAACGGCTCCGGCTCCAGCTGCTGCATCGCATTGTTCTTGTCGTACAGGTCTTTTCCGAGCAGATACCCCTGACGGCGTATGTCGGCGATGAGCTTGCGGTTGTAATAGTCCACCGTTTGCTGTTTACTTGCGCGAAGCGGCAGCAGGTCACCGATAATCTGCTTGATTTCAACGGGGAATTTCATTGAACTTTCGTTCGCGGCAATGTATTCTTTCGCTCTCATATTCGGCATTTTCAAATGTTAGGTATCAAATACACGGCTTTTCTCTTGTTTTCATCCACAATCTTGGCATAAACCTGCGTCACTTGGATGTTTGAGTGGCCCAAAAGCTTGGAAACGGTGTAAAGGTCGGCGCCATAGGTTAGAGCCAGTGTCGCAAATGTGTGGCGGGAAACGTGGAAAGTGATGTGCTTCTGGATGCCGCTCAGTTCCTCGATGCGGCGCATATAGTGGTTGGTCATCGTCGCAGTCCGGGGAAGACGGGCAAAGACTTTGGCATCGTCAGAGGCTCCGGCTTTTTTGGGCATAAACGATATGGCGTTCTTGGAAAGGGGGACGAACATTTCCTTGCCGGTTTTCTTCATCTTGGATTCAATCTGCATCTCTCCGTTTGAATTCTTCTTGATATCGGCCCAGGTCAGGCGTTGCACATCGGAATAGCGGAGTCCGGTGAAACAGCAGAAGAGGAAGGCTTCCTTGACACCGGATTTCGGCGAGTAGTCCAGATTGATGATTTCCTTGACTTCCTGCAAGGTGAGGTAACAGCGTGTGGATGCGGTGCGCTTGGGCTTGTATTTGTTTTCAACGGCGTTGCAGGGGTTTTTGAGTATGAGGTTGTCGCGCTCCGCCTTGTTGAGTGCCACGACCAGCCGCTCATACATAGATAGTTTGGTGTTCTCGGACAGCCGTTTCGGTTTCTGATTGTTCCTGTGATACATTCCGCCGGCCTCGCGGTTCTCGTTGTCGAGAAACTGGAGGAAGCCGATGATGAACTCCTTGTCAATACTGCTGAGGGGTATGACATTGCCTTTGTAACGGATAAGCCGCCGTACAAATGTGCGCATCATCCGCGCCGTGGCGATTTTCCCTTTGGCGATGTCTTCACGCTCTATTTCATTGCAAAAGTCGATAAAGTTGATTTTCCTCGCCTTGTTGTAGTCCTTGAAGCCGTATTCGCCGTTCTGGATGTCGATGAGGGTCTGAGCCTTTATGGCTTCGGCAAGGCGCATCTGTTCTTTGTTCCACTCCTTGTTTGCCGTCTTGTCTTTTCCTTTCTCGGGGCGCAGGTAAATGCCCAGGAAGTTGTACTTCCTGACTCCGTTGACATAGCAGTCGAGATAGATTGAACGGTTGCCGTTTGCCAACTCTTTTGTCCGGATTCTGACCGGCTCCTTTACAAGGCTCTTTTCTTTGTTACTCATTGACGTTGACGGCAATTAGATACCGTGAACAAATGTAGTGATTATTCACGAGCTGTGCAATAGGGTAACAACAACGGGATAATCAAGTATAAGAAATCATTAATAAATCGTAAGTAAAGGATGTATATCAGGCATTTTCAGAGCCGTTTCCTCTCTTATTTCGGGTAACAAATGAGTAACAGAATTACGATATTTCAGCCTAAATATCCGTATCTGGCCGTGATATACGAAAAATCGAAAACCGCATTATAACGCATTGTAATGGCATTTTTTAGGGGATACTTATGGATATTTGCGAAATAGAAGATATGAAGTACATCCCATCAATCGCCTTCGAGGAGATGTCAGGCTCCGCGAAGGGAGTGACCGCAGCAAAGGTGCGCGGTCGCAAGTACATCCGCAACCGTGGCTACGGAGGAGGTTTCAAGACCGCAGCCCAGTCCGCTGTCAAGGCGGTCTTCAAGCAGCTCTCTCAGAGCTGGAAGAATCTCACAAACGAGCAGATCCTCTCGTGGAACTCGCTCGCAAACTCGCAGAAGGGAAAGTCAGTGCTCGGAACTTCCTCGAAGATTTCCGGGGCGAACCTCTATTCGAGGCTGAACTTCTGGATAGTCAAGGCCGGGGGCACGGCTCTTTCCGCTCCTCCGGTTCTTGTCGGGGTTGACGCTCCGTGCGAGGCGGACCTCTCGCTCACCGCGACCCAGTTCACCTTCCAGCTTCCGGACCCTCCGGCAGTCACCACCGACCTCAAGCTCGTCATTATGGCCTCCGCCCCGCAGAGCAACGGCGTGACAAGGGCTTACAGCAAGGCCGTGATGATTGGCTCGCCAAGAGCGGTCGTTGACACTGCCATTGACCTCAAAGCGGACTACGAGTCAGTCCACGGCGCGGTCACCGCAGCAGCTCCAAAAGTGTTCCTGAAGTATTTCTTCATCAACACCAAGACCGGCGAGAAGTCCGGCGAGGTGCTCGGGGAGATTTCGCTGTAGCAGTCATCATTTCAACGCCCCGTCATTGGAATCAACGCCATAAACGGCGGACTCCGGTGGCGGGGCGTTGATTTACCCGGAGATTTGAAAAAGGATAATCAAAAAAATACACAACATTATGAAAGCGAGCGAGAAAGCATATTCATTGATACGGCAGTCCGAGGGACTGCGGCTGACGGCGTACAGATGTTCTGCAGGAGTCTGGACTGTTGGCTACGGACATACTATCGGAGTGACGGAGGGGATGACAATCAGCATAGAACAGGCGGAAAAGTACTTGAGACAGGACATCGGGACGGCAGAGAGTATCGTCAATGCGGAGTGCTCGAATCTGCGTCAGTGCCAATTCGATGCGCTGGTCTCGTTCGTGTTCAATGTCGGCGGAGGGAATTTCCGGAAGTCCACGCTTCTGATGAAAGTCAAAGTCAATCCGGACGACAACTCCATTATGGACGAGTTTCTGCGCTGGGTCTATGCGAAAGGCAAGGTTCTGTCCGGACTCCAGAAGCGCAGACTCGCGGAGATGAAACTGTATTTCTCGGAAAGCTGACGGCCTTTCCCTATTGATATTCTACAAACTGACCACAAAAATCTTCCTGCCTTATGGACAAATCAGACATTCTCCAATTCATCGGAACCTACATCATCCCACTCGTCTCAGCTGCCGTCGGCTGGATTGCCGGCTCGCGCAAGCGCCGCAACGACTTTCTCAAAGACCTCCAGGCATCCATCGACCTGCTCTCATCCGAGAACCGCAGGCTCCTCGCCGACATTACGGCGGTGAACGCCGAGATTGTCGCCGTCCGCAAGGAAAACGAAGAACTCAAAGCCTCGGTGGACAGGCTATGCTCCGAGAACTCGCAGCTTCAGGAGGAAGTGCGTCAGCTGAGGGAACAGATCAAACGGCCATAAAGAATAAAAGGCAGGTCATCGTTGTAATTGATGCCTGCCTTTTTCAGACGCTTGCGGTCATAGACCTTTTTCGACTTGTGGGTCATAGATTTCATCAGAATCTGTTTCCCGTACTTCTCAATTTCCTCTGCTCTTGAAGCCCTGCGGTTGGCCAGAAGAAAATCCTTTTCGGTAATCCGCAGTTTCCTGTTCTTCATAAGATGAATCTGTTTTCGTCCGCAAAGTTAATACAAATAGCTAAACATCAGTACAATGAAACTTGAAATCATATTCCTTACCGCATTGGCGGCAGTTTCCTGCTGCCCGAGGCTCTATCCGCATAAGACGGAGAACACTGAACATATCGTCACCGTCACGGAAACCGTCCGTGACACCATCATCCAAGTCCAGCCGGACTCCTCCGTAGTCGAGGCTCTGATAAAATGCGATTCCACAGGCAGGGCAAGGCTTGAAGAAATCCGGACGCTACGGCAATCCGCCAGAATCCAGCAGACACTCTCACTCAAAGACAACCGCCTCACCGCCAAAGCTACCGTGGGCTCGATGGGCATCTACCTCACCTATAAAGACCGCTACAAAGAAGAACAGAAAGTCCAGACCGTAGAGACCGTCATCGAGAAAGAAGTCAACATTCTTCATTGGTGGCAGAAAGCCCTGATGTGGGCAGGAGGGATAGTAATAGCTGCGCTCATTATGTGTATTCTGATTCGCATCGTCAGGAGGTGACGAACTATATTCTACTGAATCGAAAAACTCACAGAGGTGGAAAGTTCAATAAAGGCTAATAAAAACAATTACGAACAAACTTACTTTTGTTCGTAAATTTGTTCGTAGCTTATCTAATCGACTGAAAATCAGTCTATATCGTGGAGATGGGCGGACTCGAACCGCCGTCCAAACAACGCACAAGGCAGCTTTCTACACGCTTATTCTTCCTTTGGTTGTCGGAGAGAGGCTGCCGGAAGACGGGCTACCGCTGACTTATCCTCTGCGTCTTGACGGGGATTCAGAGGAATTACCCCGCGCATCCGGTTTAGATGATACCCCTGAACCCGGTCATAACCGGCTTAAAGCCCGGAGGGATACTCGTCGGCCCGCAGCCTTGGCGGACTCGATTAAGCTAAGCGACTTGGTCGATTAGGCAGCGAGTGCGTAATTGTTGTTGCCAACTAATGTTCGGAGAATGAGATTAACGGGCAATCCCCCAACGCCCGGCGTGCTTACTGTCCCGCATCGATGCTGTCAAAACCAAAACATCCCCAATGTAGAACTGTAGCGAGAATATAGATGCAAGCGGACGCCGTGACGTTGCACGGCGTCCAATAAAAGCTATCTTCCGTCACCGGCGCTGCGGGCGGCTGAGGCATTTCGCATTGGACGGCGGGAGCCGGACGGGCGAGGAGTGACCTCCGGCTGCGAACGGACGACGGAAGTCGAGCGGAGGGACGGGGAGGACGGACGGCGGAGCGACGGGACAAAAGATGCCTGAGGGCTGCTGACATCGTCCGAGGTGCTCCGGACCGTCTCAAGCTTGCCGGAGTATTTTCCGCTGAAGCTGCCTCCGTAGGTCTCGTCCGTGTCTATGAACGCAAAGTCGATGGTGTAGATTCCGTCCTTCTCCCCTATCGTAAGACTTCCTTCGACGGCTGCATACCAGGCCGTGCCGCGCTTGCAGTACCAGGTACCGAATGCCGTGCCTGCATCATCATAACCGCCGATGATGCGGCCGGAGGTGAACGCGGAAGCGCCGGCGGTGTTCACGTTTATGAACTCGGTGAATTTGCCGGTCGGGAGCGATGTGACATTCCGCTCGCTCAGGAGCTCTATCACAACATATTCACTGTCATTGTCATAGTTTTCGCCGTAGAGGGCTATCAGCCAGTCGTCCACAGGAATGGTGCTGTCGGAGGCATCGCTCCAGATGGCTCCGAGGTTCTCGACGGTCGCGCGTGAGAATCTTTCCATAGTCACGTCTTTCGGGATATCCTCCCCCGAATACGTCTCATCGATGAATTCTATCGGGCCGTCGTAGCGCCACTTGTAGGTGTCGGTGCCGGCGGTGAACGTGGCTACGATATGATAGGCGTCTGCGCCGCCGCTTACTTCGACGGTCCCGGACTCTATGAGGTCGAGGCTGGTCTTTTCTCTGCTGTACTGCCGATAGAAGAATGACGGGTAGGCATCACCGTCTTCTATCACACCGTCGAGGAAACGGTAGGGCGAGAGTTCATCGGAGGTGCAGGTGTAAGTCCCGGCGGAAATGGCCATACCGTCCGTGAGCGGGCAGAGCATATCGAAGGCCGCTTCTGTCCCCACATCGGTGAAATTTCCGTCTTCATCATACTCGCCGATGTACAGATAGAGGACATAGTCGTCGGTGTCTTTGCTGTATTTGGAACCGAAATAGCGGGCCTTGACCTTGTCTGGGTATTTGCCTGCTCCCGGAAAGACTGCATCATCTTTTTTATCCTCACTGCCTTCGTCAGGATCCGTTTTCTCATCGGGCAGATACCGGGAATGATGCGAGCCGCCATCCCCCGGCGTGATGAAAGGGTCCTCGACACAGGAAGTCAAGGCCGCAGGCACCGTGCACAGAAGCGCGGCAAGGCCTGAGAGAAGTATCAGAATACGTTTCATAGTGTCATACATATTGCGTCCATCAGACGCTGCAAATATCCTGCTTTAATCCGAGACCGCAAAAATATTTTAAAAAAATTCCTCAAATGTTTGCACATTAAATTTTTTGCGCTACCTTTGCAATCCCGTTCGACAAATGAACGCGAAACAAGTTCGGGAGATTAGCTCAGTTGGTTTAGAGCGTCTGCCTTACAAGCAGAGGGTCGGGGGTTCGACTCCCTCATCTCCCACAAAAAAGGATGACCGCAAAGGCCATCCTTTTATTTTGTGTACCCGCTGCCCCGGGAGACCCCGGGGCAGCGGCACAAGTCCCTATATCTTCAGGAGAGTGATCACACCGTCCATAGTGGAGACGAGAATGCAGGTGGAACCGTCCCGGTCAGTCCAGATGTCCATAGGGTTTATCAGTGCGAGGGATATCTTGTGAATCCACTGCAGATGCCCGTCGGAGGCGGAGAGGGCGAAAAGATTACCCTTGTCCGTAGGGAAATAGACGGTCCCGTCCTTCTCAAGTATCTGAGTCGGCGAGATTTCATAACCGGTACCGTTCTCGACATACCATTTCAGACACTCGCGCGGCAGCTCCCCGGACTCGTCCACGGACGAGAGCGGCACATCCGCGGCGAAGGCATACGAATGATGGTCCATCGTCTTCGCATAGACCGTACTCCCATCCCCGGAAAGACCGACAGCCTCGCGCCCGCCCCGGACATAGAAAAGCTGCTCGCCTGTAGCGGCGTCTATCGCATAGACGCGCCTGTCCGGAACCGCCACGAAGATGCGTCCGGCAGCCTTTACCGGATATGTGGCGGCGGGGGAATACATTCTGGAAGGTTTGGCGCATCTCCACACCCACTGCAGCTCACCCGTGCGGGTGTCGAGGGAATACAGCCTGTTAGCCCAAGTCCCGAAGACCACCTGGGTTTCGTCCACATAAGGGCGGCACTCCACGAAGCCCTCCACTCCTCTGAATTCCCAGATGAGCGAGCCGTCCTTCAGGGAAAGCGCACGGAAAACTCCGTCGGAAGACCCCACGAAAACCTTTCCGTCCAGAATGACCGGTGAGGCGAGCACCGATTTGGAAGCCTTATACGACCACTTCAGCCTGCCGCCTGAAGCGGAGACCGCATACACGTTGCCGTCCGTACAGCCGAACACCACCGTCTTGCCGTCCACGGCCGGAGTGGAGAAAATCTTGCCCGGGAAAGAGCGGCTCCATTTCTCTCTGCCATCTTTCAGCGAGACAGCCCGCAGGCAGCCCGAGGCGGTCGTGTAATAGGCGACCCCTCCGCTGCGGGCAAAGCCGGCGACCACATTGCTCACATCCCGCCTCTTCCAGACTTCGCGGACCTGAGGATAGCGCGCATTCACTTCATAGCGCAGCCACGGGTAGTTTTCGGCTATGCCGTCGGCATCATAGGAAGTCTTGTCCTCGACCTCATCCAGCTCGGCGCAGTACCAGGCCGGAAAACGCACATATGAGGAATCGCCGTAAACCCTGACCTCGGAAATCGATACCGTATCTCCCGCGAGACGGAAGATATTATATCCCGGGACATTGCCGGATGGCAGCGAAGAGCGGCCGAGCACGGCCGGAATCCCGTCGTAGTTCAGAGCCCGGTTCACGTGCCAATGCCCTCCGATGCAGAAGCGCACTCCCGCACGTTTCAGCTCCCGGGTCACATCGAAATAGTTCAGCACCGAAGTGTCCTGCGGATAATGGTTCACGAATATGGACTTGCGTCCCGGCTCCAGAGCCCGGAGCCATTCCATACTCTCCTGAGGCAGCAGAGCCGGAGCCATACGCATATCCGGACCGCTGTTGCAGCCGAGGAAACGCCAGCCGCCGGCCTCGAACTCGAAGTGCTCGTAGCCGAAGACCTTGCGGAAAGTATTGCAGCCGCTCTCGGACCACTTCGCATCGTGATTGCCCGCCACCACATAGTAAGGCAGGGTGAAGCCGTCGAGAATCTGTTTTACCTCCGCTATTTCCTCGTCAGTTCCGAAATCGGTCAAGTCTCCCCCGATGATCACGAAGTCCAGACTGTCCTGGGCGTTGATATGCGAAACGCAGGAGCGGATGGAGCCGGGGTCGGACGGATAATGCAGGTCCGCCATATAGGCGAAGCGCACGGTGTCCCGTGTCTGGGCGCAGAGCGCAGCACAGGCGAAAAAGGCCAGAAGGCCGAGCGGATATCTTTTCATAACTATATTATTTCCATATCAGAAGTCGGCAGCCAGCCCCGACGGCCGTCCGCAAGCTCGATGTTCTGCCAATCCCCTATCCTGTCGAGGATGCGCACCTTGGTGCCTTCGTGCAGCACGAAAAGGTCCTTCGCAGTCCCGCCGCCCGGCGAACTCTTCGCTGACGTGACCGGCGCCATAATTACCGCGCTGTCATTTTTCGCCCTGTCAGCTTTCTGGGAAGCAGCGCAGCCCAGACAGCAGAGCGAGAGCAGAAGTGAAGCGATGGCTCCGAAGAAAGTCGCGCGTCGGACCGCCGGAGAGCCGCCCAGAAGGAAGACCACGGCAAGAGCGAGAGCGAGAGCGAGCAGCAGCAGGAACGCGACCGCCCAGGCATCGCAGCTCATCGCATAGCTGAGCTTCCTACCCCACTGCCTGAGGAAAAATTCCGGAACGGAATCAATCTTGTCCCGGACATAATTCTGAGTGAGCGCAAGATTGAAGCGCGCATCGCCGAAGGACGGGTCCAGCTTCAGAGCACGCTCGTAGTGCAGCACCGCACGGGCGTAGTCGCCAGTCTTGAAGTACACGTTTCCGAGATTATACTCCAGCTCAGTGGAGATGACTCCGAGGCCGGCCACAGCCGTCCAATCCTTCTCCGCATCGCTCCAGCGTCCTTCGCTGTAAGCTTCCACGCCTGCAGTCCAGAGCGAGTCCGGATATGCCTGCTCCGCATCGGCATCGAGGCTCGCAAGCGTCAGCAGCGCCGTGAGGCAGAGTATCGCGGCGCCCGCGCCGTGAGCTCCGGTCTTGCGGGTCTTCAGACTTGCGTCGATGGACGAAATGACGCTGAGAGCCGTCTCATAATGCGCGTTCATAGCCTCGTGACCCGAATCGGGGGAATATCTCGCATACTCGCACGCGTCGAGCAGCCCGGTCAGAGACTCCGCCACAGCGGAGCTGACGCCTTCGGCAACGAGGGTATCCTGTATGGTTTCCTTCGACATATCGGAAAGATTGATGCTCAGTTTATCTGAAATGAATCCTATAAGCGCCCGGTGCAGCTCCTCGTAGAAAGCAGTATAAAGTCCCTCCTTGAGCAGAACTCCGGCACGGGTGAGACGCTTGCGCGCCATCTTGCCCGCCCCCCTGCGGCGGCTGCCGGCGATGTCGGCTCGGCGGGTGCGGCTCAAACGCAGAAGCAGGTAAGCGGCGGCGGCTCCCGCCGATATCAGGCCGAGCAGCACTATGAACAGGGCTGAGCCGAAGAAGAGACTGCCGCTCCGGTGCAGATCCGGATGCCCGGTGACGATGAAGCGTATGTCCTCGCCGAGAGTCTTCACATCCTTGCGGAGAGTCCCTGCGGCGATGGGGGCAGGATTGTCCGCCGCCGACTCGGCGGCGGAAGTCTTCTCGACCTTTATCACTATCGGGTCTGTCTGCGCCGTGACATACTTGCCCTGGGCGGTATCGTACCAGCTGTAGGCTACGGGAGCTATGGTGAAGTCACCTCCGCTGCGCGGAATGAACGGATACTCGAAAGTCTTGCTTCCGCTCAGTCCGCCGGAAGACTTGTCCACCGCGTCAGTAACTTTCACGTCATACTGCTCGAAATCCGGCGGGAAGGAGACTTTCGGAGCCTCGAGAAGGGAGATGTTGCCCTTGCCGCTGACGGTCAGAATGAGTGAAGCCGCATCGTGGGTCTTGAGGGAATCCCTGCTCACCCTGGCCTTGATGCTGAAAGTGCCCACGCCGCCGCCGAACGAGGCCGGAGCTCCGGAAGGAAGGGCGGACACCCGGATGGTGCAGGGGTCGGACGTGACTCTCTTGCGGACAGTCGTATAGTCACTCTGGAAGAAACTGTCCAGAATGCTGCGCGGAGCACTGCCGGTCCTCACGTTCACGAGGCAGACTATTTCCGCCGGGTCTATCCTGATGCTGCCGGCCTGCTGGGGAATCAGTGTCCAGGTACGGAGGACGGCGGTATTGTAAATCTTGTCATCGAAGGACTCGCGCTGGAACTCGACGTTCGAAGGAGCATAGGTCTCCTGGCTCCAGAAGCCGTTGAAAGTCGGGAATTTGACATCCTCGAACCCGGCGATGTTCACTCTCTGGTAGAGCTTCAGGGATGCCGTGACCGGCTGGCCCGTCACCACGGAGGTGCGGCTCAGGGAAAAACGCAGGAAGAGGTCCTCGCCGCTGATGCTGCCGGGATTCGAGCTTTGTCCCGAAGAGCTTTGACTGCCGTCAGCGGCGGATGATGACCGGGACGAAGAGGAACCTTGCGAAGAGGAAGCCTCGCCGGAGACGACCTGGATTATGGTGGAAGCCGGGCTGGTGATGGTCTTGCCCTTCACCGTCGCACTTGCCTGCGAAATCGTGAACGTTCCTGTCTTTCGGGGCATAAGCACGTATGTGTAAGTGTATTGGGACGTATGGCTGCGCTTCCCGTTCACGATGGAAGTATAGGAGGATGTCCCCTTCTGCGGACCCCATACGACCTGAAAATCATCGCCGGCATTCCAGCTGAAATCGCTCGGAGAGGCGTCTTCGATGATAAATGTCAGATTAAACTGTTCGTCCGCAGCCACCACATTCGGAACTTCCACCTTTATGGATGTCTGTGCGAAGACCGCAGCGGCCGCGATGTGCAGCATAGCCAATACAGCTGCCGTTTTTCTCATATTTCTGTCCTCCTTACCAATTCTTTTCCTTCTGACGCGATTTCAGGGCCTCAGCCTTCTCCTTTTTCACCTTGTCCTGAGTCTCTTTCTCCTTGGCCTGGATGGCCTGAAGCATCTGCTGTGCCTGCTGAGGAGAAATCTTAGGCTGACCGGAATCGTTCCGGTCCTGATTCTGGTTTCGATCCTGATTCTGGTTCTGGTTCTGGTTTTGATTCCGGTCCTG
>JAUMVX010000088.1 GCA_030529945.1 Bacteroidia bacterium
TACAGCAACTCTTCCAGCTATTCCTTCCCGTATTTCATAAACACCCAGAAATACAACACCAAATACAGCCTGAGCGGCACCATATCGAACAATCTCAGCTACCAGTGGGACAACTACGCGAACTACTCTTTCCGTCTGGCGGACCACAGCTTCAATCTTATGGCCGGAATGTCCTTCAGACATTCGAGTTCCAACTACATTTCCGGAAGCGGAGATGAACTGAAGAGCTACGAGCCGAACTTCCGCTATCTCAGCTACCTCACGACGGAATGCAACGACTCCGTCAGCGGCATTACGGGCGAGAGTTCAAGTCTGTCATACTTCGCGCGTGCGGGCTGGAGCTGGAAAGACAGATATATGCTCCAGGCCACGTTCCGTGCCGATGCGTTCGACTCTTCCAAGCTCTCGGCCAAGAACCGCTGGGGCTACTTCCCTTCCGTCTCTGCGGGCTGGACGGTCAGCAATGAGGAATTTATGAGCGGCATCAGCCGCAACGCCCTCTCCTACCTCAAGCTTCGCGCCAGCTGGGGCATCAACGGAAACATCGGAGTGCTCAGCGGCTATCCGTACACGCGCAGCATCACCGTGGGAGGCTGGGCATACCAGTACGACAGCACGGGGACTTTCACTTACGGCTCAGCCCCGGCGGGTCTGGCCAATCCTGACCTCAAGTGGGAGACCTCCGAGCAGATAGACCTCGGTCTCGACGCAAGATTCTTACGCGACCGTCTCTCCTTCTCTCTCGACTGGTACAGAAAGGACACCCGTGACCTGCTCATCGGTGTTACGCCACCTTACGAGACAGGAGCCTCCAGCGTGGTTATGAATGCCGGAAAAGTCCGCAACTGGGGTCTGGAATCCGAAATGGTATGGAAAGACCGGATAGGCGACTTCGGCTACAGCATCAATGCCAATGTCTCGATGCTCCGCAACAAAGTCACCTACCTCGACCCTACAGTCTCCAGAATCGGCGGACAGAGTTATCACACCTCGACAGTCACAATGTTCGAGACCGGGAAGCCGGTATGGTATATGTACGGATATAAATTCGACCATATAGACAGCGCCACCGGAAATCCGATTTTCGAGGACATAAACGGCGACGGCTCTATCACCTCTGATGACAAGACGGAAATCGGCTGTGCCATACCGGAATTCACCTATGGTCTGACGATAAACCTGTCTTATAAGAACTTCGATTTCACGGTCTTCGGAAGCGGAGTCGCCGGAAATGACATCTGGCTGCTTTTCTACAGGTCCGACTATCAGAAGCGCAACAATCTGAAACTTTTCTACGACAACCGCTGGACAGAGGACCACACCGCGGCATCACGTCCGCGCTCCGGCTGTGTGGATGAGGACAAATATTATCTTTCAAGCGCCACCATCTTCGACGGCTCCTACTTCAAGATCAAGCAGATGCAGCTTGGTTACACGCTCCCTGCGAAACTGACGAGAAAAGTCGCCGTCGACAATCTGCGCATCTATGTCTCTATGGACAACTGGTTCACCTTCACCAGCTATCCGGGCTTCGATCCGGAGAGCGCCTCTATGGGAGCGACCGCCGGTATGGGCATCGACTGCGGTTCCTACCCTGTCACCAGAAAACTCGTATTCGGTCTGAACCTCTCATTCTAAAGCACAAGGAATATGAAAAGAATAATTATATCAGCGGCGCTGGCCGCTCTGGCCCTGACTTCCTGCGACAGCCGGCTTGACATAGAGCAGAAAGGCGTAGTCGACGAGAGCACATACTATTCCACAGACGAAGATGCGCTTTCCGCCATAACCGTGGTCTATTCCACACTCGGAGCGAGCGCCTGGTTTATGGAGAACAGCTTCCTCAATGTCCTTTCGGACGACATATACAGCGGCGGCGGAACCAGAGGAGACAACGCGAACTTCGAGCAGCTGAACGAATACGGCTTCGAAATGAACAACGCATACATCCCGTCCCTGTACTCTTTCTACTACAGGGTGATCTACTACTCGAACGTCCTGCTCGACAAGTTCGAGCAGGGTGAGTCCTCCGCAAAAGACAGATGCATCGCGGAAGCGCGTGTGTTCCGTGCCTGGGCACATATGCAGCTCGCGAGCCTCTGGGGCAATCCTCCTCTCGTGGACCATCTCTTCAAAGGCTCCGATGAATACCGGCAGCCGAACAGCGACCCCGCTGCGCTGTGGAAGTTCATCATAAGTGAACTCGATGCGGCGGCAGCTGTGCTGCCGTCCAAGTCCGGCCTCGATGATGCCGCAGTCCGTCTGACCCGTGAGGTCGCTCTCGCATTCGAGGGCAAAGCTCAGGTCCTGAGCGGGGACTATGCGGGAGCGAAGACTAATCTTTACAAGGTGATTTCTTCAGGACTTTACGGTCTCGTCCCGACTTCCGCGCTGGGCGAACTCTTCACCGGGGCATACGACAACTGCAGGGAGACCATCTTTGAAACCAATCTTGTGTACAACAAATCCAACGTCTGGTTCGCCTATGTGAACGGTCCCAATATGTACGGCCCGCGAACTGACCGTCTGAACGGCTATCCGTCGGGAATCTACAATCTCGGCTGGGGCTTTTTCAACCCGCGTCAAGAATTCATCGATGATTTCCGCGCCAATGAAGAAGGCTCCCCACGCTTCAAAGCCTGGGTGCGGAGCTGGGACGACCTCCTTTCCGAAGGTGTGAACGGTATTCTGGGCAGCTATCTCTACGGCTGCTGCGGATGGTTCGACTGGAAGTTCCACGTGGACAAGGCTGATGTCCCTACGGAGGGTTACGGCTACTGCTGGATGAAGAATCCGCGCTGGATGCGTTATGCGGAAGTGCTTCTGCTTTACGCCGAAGCCTGTGCGGTGTCGGGTGACGACGGTACCGGTCTGAAAGCGCTTAACGACATCC
>JAUMVX010000042.1 GCA_030529945.1 Bacteroidia bacterium
TTTAAGGGACATTGGATTTTGAGTCCAACGCGTCTACCAATTCCGCCATTCGGGCTTACGCTACAGGAACTCCTCCCGCATATCATCCGCAAAGGTATCCAAAAAACCTCAATAATCAAATTTTTCCACTATCTTCGCATCTTATGCGAGTGGACGGAGAACACCGTCTGAACTCCCTTGCTGAAAGCGAAAAATGATTTGTACAAGCATACAGAATAAGAAGCTCGAAGAGATACTCGAATTGGTCGCCTCCGGCGATACAGAAATGGCTGAAATACGTCTCGACCGCTGTCCGGAGCTGAGCGTGGAGGACATCGGGACCCTCTTCTCCGAGACGGACATCCCTCTGGTCGCCACCTGCCGCGTGCAGGAGTGTCAGGATGCGGAGAGCAGACTCGGAGCGGCCATACGCGCGGGCGCGGCCTTCGTGGATCTGGAAGTCGAGATGCCGCCCGCCTCGGGAAAGCGTCTGCGCCGCCTCGCGAAAGAGTGCGGAACCACGGTCATCCGCTCGTGGCACGACTTCACGCAGACCCCCTCGCTTTTCTTCCTGCACGAGCAGCTCGAACTCTGCCGCAGGTACGGAGCCGACATAGTAAAAATCGTCACGACTGCACGGGGTCCGGAGGACTGCGAGCGCATTCTCTCCCTCTACGGACAGGTCCCGGAAGGCACGCTCATCGCATTCTGTATGGGCGAAGAGGGCCGCTCCTCCCGTCTGCAGGCCCTCGCCAAGGGCGCACCATACACTTACGCCGCCCTTTCTGAAGATGATGCCGTGGCCTCCGGCCAATGGGCTGCCGCCTCTATGCGCGAGGCTCTCTACGGTCCGCGCAAGCCTTACCGCTGCACCGGCGTAAGGATCCCCTGCTCAAAGAGCTTCGCCCAGAGAGCCATCATCGCGGCTGCGCTGAGCGAGGGAGTCTCGCATCTGAGCGCATACAGCTCCTGCGCGGACAATGAAGCGGCCCTCGGGGCCGCAAGAGCATTGGGCGCGGAGGTGGAGGAAAGTTCGGCGGGACCCGCAGATAGAGTGCTCACTATCAGAGGTGCGGCCTCCGCCTCCGCGCCCGCGAGACTCTTCACCGGCGAGAGCGGACTGCTCACCCGTCTGATGATTCCTCTTCTCGCCGCTCTGGGCGAGGGGGTCTGCGAGATAGACGGAGAGAAAACTCTTACGAAGCGGCCCCTTTCCGGGGCCAATGACATAATGGCCGCTTTCGGAGTCACTCTTTTTAATCTCGCCGGGCAGCCGAGCCGCGAGATACACGTGCCGCTGCGCATAAACGGTCGGCTCATTCCGGGCCGCGCGGAAATCTCCGGGAAAGGCGGTTCGCAGCTCATCTCCGGGCTGTTGATGGCTCTGCCGGTCTGCGCGGGCCATACCGACCTCTATGTCACGGAGCCGCGAAGCATCCCGTATATGTTCATCACCCAGGACGTTCTGCGCAAATTCGGCATCGCGCTCTCCTGCGAGATGGAAGGTGGGGAGGAATTTATGGAGACGAGGGACTGGGCTTACTGCACGAGGATGCATTTCAAGATACGCGGAGGACAGAAATACCGCTCCGCCGACATCGATCTCGAAGGAGACTGGAGCAGCGCCGCCGCGCTTCTCGTCGCCGGAGCCGTCTTCGGGCGTGCTGAAATCTCCGGTCTGGATACAGGTTCGCTGCAGGCCGACCTCACGATAATGGACATACTCGTGGAGGCCGGGGCCGCCGTCTCACGGATCGATACCGACTTTACGGACGGGGTGGGTTCCGCCGCCGCTGCCGCCGGAGTAGCTCCGAGCCGGGGCACGGTCTGCGTCACCAAGGCTCCCCTGAGCGCCATAGATGTGGACCTGAACCACGCCCCCGACCTCTTCCCGGTCGCGGCCGTGCTCGCCTGCTTCTGCGCGGGACGCAGCCGCCTGAGCGGGACCGGCCGGCTCGCCGGAAAGGAGAGCGACCGCGCCGCTGCCATAAAGGAAATGCTCGAGCAGCTGGGAGTCGCTGTCTCGATAGAGGGTGATGATATGTACATAGACGGGCAGGCCTACAGCACCAGACTCCTGAGGGGGACGCTGCTGCACGGCGGCAGATTCACCTCGCATCACGACCACAGGATGGTTATGGCCCTGCGTGTGGCCGGACTCGGTGCGGACAGCCCTATAGAGATAGACGATGCGGAGTGCGTCGCCAAGTCCTTCCCGGACTTCGAGAGAGCTTTCCGCGCCGGATTTGGCGAAGAATTTTGAGGATTACTAACTTTGCGTTATGAATACATTCGGGAGAAAATTCAGGCTTGAGATATTCGGAGAGTCCCACGGCGGAGCCATCGGCTGCGTTCTGGACGGCGTGCCGGCAGGCATCCCGCTGAGCGTAGGCGATTTCGCCCGGGACATCGCCCGCCGCTCCCCCGGA
This sequence comes from Bacteroidia bacterium, assembly GCA_030529945.1. Classification (GTDB taxonomy): domain Bacteria; phylum Bacteroidota; class Bacteroidia; order Bacteroidales; family UBA932; genus Cryptobacteroides. Next base: position 2,409 of record JAUMVX010000042.1, read on the forward strand.
GAGGCAGGCGCGGCCGCAAGAGGGGAAACGGCCCTGCCGGACGCCACGACACCGCGTTGCGAGGCCGACATTCCCGAAATCCTGAGCGGAGTCTATGAGGGATGCACGAGCGGCGCTCCGCTCACCATAATCTTCCGCAACTCGAACACGCGCAGCGGAGACTACGCACAGTTTCGCGATATTCCGAGGCCCGGCCACGCCGACTATGTGGCGGGCGTCAAGTGGAAAGGCTTCAACGACCCGCGCGGCGGCGGACACTTCTCCGGCCGCATCACCCTCCCCCTCGTAGCCGCCGGAACTGTGGCGAAGAAAGCCCTCGCACATCTGTGTACACGCGGCCTTGAGGCATCGGGCCTTGCGGCCGGGATGCCGTCGGGCCTTGCGGCCGGTTCCGCTCAGAGCTGCGCGGGCGGAGCCGCGCCGGAAATCCGCGCCGAACTCATAGCCCTCGGCGGCGTTTGCGACAGGAGCGCCTGGCCCTCGCTGCTTGAGGATGTCCGCAGAGCGGGCGATTCGCTGGGCGGAGTGGTCGAATGTAGCGTGACCGGGCTTGCCGCAGGTCTCGGAGAGCCGTTCTTCGACTCGGTGGAGTCGGTAATCTCCCACGGCATCTTCTCCATCCCGGGCGTGAGGGGCATAGAATTCGGAGACGGATTCAGGGCCGCCGCGATGAAAGGAAGCGAGCATAACGACCCTTACGGGCAGGACGGAAAGCCGGCGAAAAACGGAGCGGGTGGCATAAACGGGGGCATCAGCAACGGCTCGCAGCTCGTTTTCCGCGTAGCCTTCAAGCCAACGAGCAGCATCGCACGGACGCAGGAAAGCTGGAATTTCACCGAGGGCCGGATGGACACACTGCAAGTGAAGGGAAGACACGACGTGTGCTTCGCCCTCAGAACCCCCGCCATAGTGGAGGCGGTGACCGCGGCAGCCCTGCTGGACCTCCGCCTCGCAGCAGTCTGACTTTTAAACTTCGTATGAAAGAACAGGACATCATAAAGGATTTCACTTCACAGGAATACAAGGAAGGGTTCGTGACCGACGTGGCTCAGGAATTCATCCCGAAAGGCCTGAACGAAGACATCATCCGCACCATATCCCGCATAAAGAACGAACCGGACTGGCTTCTGGATTTCCGTCTGGACGCTTTCCGCAAATGGCAGAAGATGGAGCAGCCGCACTGGGCCCATCTGGACCTGCCGGAAATAGATTTCCAGAACATCATCTACTATGCCGCCCCGAAAAAGGATTCGGAAAGGCCCTCGGAGATAGACCCGGCCCTTATGGAGACCTTCGACAAGCTGGGCATTCCGCTCCACGAGAGGGAAGTCCTCGCCGGAGTCAAATCCTCCGTAGCCGTGGACGCCGTCTTCGACTCCGTTTCCGTGAAGACCACCTTCCGCGCCGCGCTCGCGGAGAAGGGCATAATCTTCTGTTCCTTCTCCGAGGCGGTACAGGAGCATCCCGATCTGGTGCGCAAGTACCTCGCCTCGGTAGTTCCCGCCGGCGACAACTACTACGCCGCGCTGAACTCGGCAGTCTTTTCGGACGGTTCCTTCTGCTATATTCCGAAGGGCGTGAAATGTCCGATGGACCTTTCCAGCTACTTCAGAATCAACGCTCTGGGTACGGGACAGTTCGAACGCACTCTCATCGTCGCAGACGAGGGTTCGCAGCTCAGCTATATGGAAGGCTGCACGGCCCCTATGCGCGATAAGAACCAGCTCCACGCCGCAGTCGTGGAAATCATAGTGGAGAAAGATGCGGACGTGAAATACAGCACAGTCCAGAACTGGTATCCCGGCGATGCGCAGGGACGTGGCGGCATCCTTAACCTCGTCACCAAGCGCGGCATCTGCCGTGGAAGCGGGGCGCATCTGAGCTGGACTCAGGTCGAGACAGGCTCCGCCATCACCTGGAAATACCCGTCCACCGTACTCCAGGGGGACAATTCCTCTTCGGAATTCTATTCCGTAGCCGTCACCAATAATTACCAGCAGGCGGACACGGGCACCAAGATGATACACATCGGCCGCAATACCCGCAGCCGCATCGTCTCCAAGGGCATCAGCGCCGGAAAAAGCCAGAACAGCTACCGGGGTCTCGTGCGCATCGCTCCCGGCGCACAGAACGCCAGGAATTACTCCCAATGCGACTCCCTTCTCATCGGGAACCGCTGCGGGGCGCACACCTTCCCGCTGATCCGCAGCGCCAACCCTTCGGCCATAGTGGAGCACGAGGCGACGACCTCGAAAATCAGCGCCGACCAGCTCTTCTACTGTGGGCAGAGGGGCATTTCACAGGAAGATGCCGTGGGCCTCATTGTGGGCGGCTACGCCCGCGAAGTCCTCTCGCGCCTTCCTATGGAGTTCGCGGTGGAGGCGCAGAAACTCCTTTCCGTTTCACTTGAAGGCTCCGTAGGATGATGAACTGGCTCGACCTGATAAGCTCCGTACTCGGATTGGCCTGCGTATTTCTCGCAGGCCGCAACAGCAAATACAATTTCTGGGTGGGCTATCTCTACTCGGCCGCGCTCTTCGCGCTCTTCTGGCAGAAGAGTCTCGTCGCGATGCTGATGCTGCAGCCCATCTCTTTGGGCATCAATATCCTCGGGCACTACCGCTGGACGCATCCGCACGAGGGCGAGCAGAGTGCGCAGAACGCCAAGTCTCTGAAAGTCACGAAGCTGAGTAATCCCGAGAGGCTCATCGCCTGCGCCTCGGTGCTTCTGGCCGCCCTGGCCTGGGGATGGCTGCTGCGCCGCCTCTTCCCCGCAGACCCGGTTCCGTATCTGGACTCCTGCGTGACCGTTCTCATCCTGGTCGCGCAGTTCCTGAGCGCGCAGAAGAAATGGGACTGCTGGGTGGCCTGGATTCTGGTGAACATCACGCAGCTCATCCTGCACATTTCCGTGGGCAATATCTTTATGCCTATCGTCAGCGGACTCTACCTCGTGAATGCGGTGGCGTCTCTGGCCGGATGGTCGAAACTATATAAGAAAAACGCTTGAGTATGAATGATATATTGTTGGACATAAAAAACCTGCACGCCTCCATAGGAGAGCGTGAAATCCTTCGCGGAGTGGACCTGCAGATAGGCCGGGGAGAGACTCACGCCGTGATGGGTCCGAACGGCGCGGGAAAATCCACTCTCAGCGCCGTGCTCGCCGGCAAGCCCGACTACAGGGTGACTGAAGGCAGCGTGACTTTCTGCGGACGCGACCTGCTCGCGATGAAGCCGGAAGAGCGCGCCTGGGCGGGCATCTTCCTCTCCTTCCAGTATCCCGTCGAAATCCCCGGCGTGACCATCACGAACTTTATGAAGGCAGCGGTGAACGCCAAGCGCAGCGCACTGGGGCTCGAAGCTCTTTCCGCCTCGGAGTTTCTGAAGATGATGAAAGAGAAGATGGCTCTCGTGCAGATGAAGGGCGAATTCGCCAAGCGCGAGGTGAACGTGGGCTTTTCGGGCGGCGAGAAAAAACGTAACGAAATCTTCCAGATGGCGATGCTCGAACCTGTCCTGAGCATACTCGACGAGACCGACAGCGGTCTGGACGTGGACGCGCTGCGCATAGTGGCGGACGGGGTGAACACTCTCCGCACTCCGCAGACCTCGGCCATCATCATCACTCATTATCAGAGACTTCTGGAGTATATAAAGCCTTCCGTAGTGCACGTTCTGAAGAACGGGCGCATCGTCTGCACCGCCGGTCCCGAGCTCGTGGACCGCATAGAACAGTCCGGCTATGATGAGTTCTAAAGACTGCGGACATTACGTCGAGCGTCCGGTTCCGGAGGATGCGCTGAGAATCCCCGCCGGACAGGAGCGCAGCGTGGTGAAGTTCATAAGCGGAGACGAACGTTTCGCTTTCGCACTGGAAGAGAGGTCGCAGCTCTCGCTGTGCATCGTGATTCTGCCGGGCGCGGACGCGAGCGTGGACATCGTCGCAGATATGCTCGGAGAGTATGCGGAGGCGAGACTCTCAGGAGTTTACGTCTGCCGTGGCCGGCAGAAGGTCGAGCTGCGCGTGCAGGTGAACCATCGCGCGGCCTGCTGCAGTTCCCGTCAGCTTTTCAAGGGCGTGGCCGCCGAGGCGTCCAATACTGTTTTCTCCGGCCGCATCACCGTCGCTCCGGGAGCCGACCTTACGGAAGCCTTCCAGGAGAACCATAACCTGCTGCTTTCGGATACCGCCCGTGCGGAAACCCGGCCGCAGCTGGAAATCTACACTGACGACGTGGCCTGTTCTCACGGGGCCACTCTCGGCCGTCTCGACCTCGAAGAACAGTTCTATATGCGTTCCAGAGGCATCCCGGAAGAAGAGGCCAAAGTCCTTCAGATGGTTTCATTCCTCGCCCCGGCGCTCAGTTTCGGCGGCAGCGCCCCTTCGGCGGAATTTTCCGAGGCCGTGGAGGAGGCGGTCAGAGCCCTGTGATAACTTACCCTAACGTCAAGGTCAATCTCGGTCTGAGCGTTCTGCGGAAACGTCAGGACGGCTATCACGACATAGAGACCCTCTTCGTGCCCTGTCTGGACAGGAGGGACTGTCTGGAGATTATCCCCTCCGACGGTTATTCCGAGACTGCCGCCTCGCTTTTCTCCAGATTCGGGGCGTTCCGCTCTGTCTCAGGCCATCCCGCCATAGCCCAGGGGATAACAGAGGACGGACGTGTGATGGTGACTCTCGGACGGGGGGAGGGTGTCCACTGGGACCCGCTTGAAGACCTCAGCGTGAAGGCGTATCTGCTTCTTGCGGAGGACTTCGACCTGCCTTCCGTGAAGATTTTCCTCGAAAAGCGCTCGCCGGTAGGAGCGGGATTGGGCGGAGGCAGCGCCGATGCCGCCTTCGCTCTGAAAATGCTCTCGGAGATGTTTGCGCTGGGGCTGGATGAGACTGCTCTGGCGCAGTACGCCGCCCGTCTGGGCAGCGACTGTCCGTTCTTCATCTATAACCGTCCGATGTTCGGGCAGGGACGCGGGGAGCTTCTGTCCGAGTACGAGCTTCCGCGGGGAGATTTGCGCATCCGGCTTTTCATCCCCGACGGCATTTTCGTGAGTACGCGGGAAGCCTATGCCGGTATAGTGCCGCGCGAGCGCCGCGACTGCGCTCCCGCTCCGCTGAGGGAGGTGCTCCGTCTGCCCGTGGAGGAGTGGCGCGGAAAGCTCGTGAACGATTTCGAGGAGACGGTCTTCGCCGCCCATCCCGAGCTTGCCGCCCTCAAGGACTCCATCTATGAACGCGGCGCCGTCTATGCCTCGATGTCCGGCAGCGGCTCCGCCCTGTTCGGGGTTTTCCGGGAGAGTTGATCAATTTCATTGTCGGTCCGGCTTTCACGTCATTGCCGGCCCCGACCGGCAATCTCTTCGGGACACGAGATGCCCGAGCAGGTCGGGCATGACAAAAAAGTACGTCATTGCCGGCCCTGACCGGCAATCTCGTCTTGCCCCCGGTCCTTACAGCCCGCCGCAAGTCATCCTGTGCATTATTCACGCTCCTTGGCGATGGGCTTGTCGCTCAGGCCAACAGAAATTCGGAGGCATTGCCCGGGGATATGTACTCAAAACTTGCATCGGGATACGCGGTTGTAAACTGAACCGGAATCTTTACTTTTTTCTTTGGATCCCACTTGAATTCAAAGGCTCTCAGCTTACCGTCAAGTTCCTCGATCAGGTCCACCTCTTTCTGCTGTTCCGTACGCCAGAAGTAGCTCTTCGCAAACGTGCGGTTATACTCGTTGAACTTCATTCTTTCGGCTATCATAAAGTTCTCCCACAAATGTCCGGCCTCCTCCTTCGTGCGAAGGTCGAGAGGGATGAAGTTTCCAAGAACCGCGTTACGGACACCAAGATCATAGAAATAGATTTTTCTGCTGAATTTCAGTTCGTTCCGGAGATTTCGCGAATATGACGGCAGGCGGAACACTATATAGCACTTCTCTAATATGTCGATGTACTTTTCCACTGTCTTATAATCAATCCCCACAGTCTGCGCCAGCTCGTTATAGGACACCTGAGAACCGATCTGAAGCGCGATAGCCTGAACAAGTTTCACAAGCTTCTCACCTTTTGCAATCTTTTCCAGCGAAAGGATGTCCTTGTAAAGATAACTGTCGGACAGTTCTTTAAGTATGTCCCTCTCTTCGCCGGGATTCATTACTACCTCCGGATAATAGCCGTATATCATTCTGAGGGGAATGCTCCTCTCTTCCTCTATAAGGCCGGAATGCTGAACCATCTCGGCGAAGGAAACGGGAAACAGTTTAAACTCACGCTTTCTTCCGGCAAGAGAGTCGCCAACCTCAGAAGTAAGCTGGAACGATGAGCTGCCTGTGGCCAGAAGCCGAACCCCGGGAAGATGGTCCGTTATAAGCTTCATTGTCTCCCCTATTCCGGAAATTTTCTGAGCCTCGTCTATCACAACCGTCTCAGATGTTCCGATTATGAGTTTCAGCTTGTTCAGGGACACGTTGGTAAGTGCCTCCCTGTCGGCAGGGTCGTCTCCTGTGAACCACTTGACGCCTTCTCTGGATTCCAAAAGCATTTTCGACAACGTGGATTTCCCCACCTGTCTCGGCCCGAGAAGAACCACGGCTTTTCCGCTCTCCAGAGTCTTTCGTAAATTATTTGCTATACATCTCTCTATCATAGCACAAATATAGGCATTTTCCTAATATTTTGCCGAATATCAGGAATCGATTCCTGATAATTTGATAAATCGTAGGAATTAAGTCGTCTTATGTGAGAAACGCTGCGGTCGAACTGGTTGAAAATCGAGAAAAGTCCCCCGAAAGGGTTGATGTTGTCAGTTTTTAGCCGTATCTTCGCAATGTCAGTACCAGCTTAGATGGTTGGTTTTCCAAGCCTTGGTAAAACTTTCTTTATCAAGGCTTTTAAAACTTTAGCAGGCTATCAGCCAGCGGTATTTATGAGATAGAATAATTATGGGCAACTTCATAGATAAAGGTAACGACGGCTTCTCGTCTGTCCGCAACACTAATTTTGTGGACAAGAGTATGCTTATAGAAGAGGTCAACTCGGTGATGTTGACGGAGAACAGGTATATGTGCGTCACCCGCGCCCGCCGATTCGGCAAGTCTGTGGCCGTGAAGATGCTCAACGCCTATTACGACAGGTCTTGCGATTCCCGGAAGCTGTTCGACGGGCTGAAGATTAGCGGCAGACCTGATTTTGGCAAATACCTGAACCGTTTCCCGGTGCTTTATCTGGATATGACCGATTTCGTAACAAAGTACGGGGATGATGCCCATTTGGTTGACAGGATGAAACGGGACATCTGCGAGGAGCTGCTGGGATTGTATAAAGGAGTCTCGATGGGACCCAATGACGACCTTATGGACCTTCTGGTCAGGATTGTCGACCGCACCGGCGAGAAGTTCGTATGTCTGATTGACGAATGGGATGCCCTTTGCCGGGAAGGGCAGGAACGCCAGATGGACGAGTATGTGGATTTTCTCCGCAGGCTGTTCAAGGGCAGTAAAACCGAATATGTATTCGCCTGCGCTTATTTGACCGGAATTCTTCCGGTCAAACGCTACAACACGCAGTCGGCGCTGAACAATTTCGAGGAATACACGATGCTGAGTCCCGCTCAGCTGGCCCCATATTTCGGGTTCACCGAAGCGGAGGTGTCTGCTCTCTGTGACAATTCCGGAATGGATGCCCGCCAGATGGCACTCTGGTACGATGGCTATGAACTGGGGGCCGAGAAGGCGATGTACAATCCTTTTGCCGTTATGAGGGCGCTCAAGCGCAGGTCGTTCGCCAGCTACTGGGCGAGCACGAACACTTTCGAGAACCTTCGGAGGTATATCACTATGAATTTCGATGGGCTAAAGGACGATATCGTCTCGGCTCTCAACGATATCCCTGTAAGAGTCAACTCTTTGAGGTTCAGCAATGATATGCACGAGATTGATTGCAAGGATGATGTGCTGACCCTTCTGTGCCATCTGGGTTATCTCTCGTTCAACGAAGAGGCCAAGTGTGCCGTCATTCCGAACTACGAAGTCAGGCAGGAGTTCGAGACGGCCATCGCGGACAGCGGCTGGGCCGAGGTGACGGATGCACTATCTAAGGCAGACCGGCTTCTCTCGGATGTGCTCAATGGAAATGCCGAGGCAGTAGCTGCCGGAGTCGATATAGTTCACGAACGGAATACCGGAGTCCTCCGGTATAATGACGAAAACTCGCTCTCCTGCGTACTTTCACTTGCATTTTACACGGCGCGGTCGCGCTATGAGATGATACGCGAACTGCCCGCCGGCAAGGGCTTCGCCAATCTGGTGCTGGTGCCGCACCGCAATGTGGATACGCCCGCGATCGTGCTTGAGCTGAAATACAATCTCGATGCCGATACGGCTATCTGTCAAATCAAACGGCAGAACTATGGCAAGGTACTGAATTCTTATTGCGGTGAGGTAATTATGGTCGGCATCAACTATGACAGAAAGACCAAGAAGCACAGCTGCGTGATTGAAAGAGTGGAGAAAAGTAATGCTGACTGATTAAGATTCCGGCAAGTCTGCCGGGGTCAAAGAATACGTCCAGATGGTATATTGATGGCTTCCTTTCCGTTTATATATACGGCTCCAATACTGTCCATCATATATCTTCCGGTTTTTGTTCCGTATGGTTTCCGAAGTGAATTCAGCTATAAGCTGTTCATCCTCAGAATAAAGCGAAATGCGGAATCCGGTTCTTTTTACAAAGTCATCAAAGTAATACTCCCTGCTTTTGTCGAAATCCAGAAGGGTTACCAGAACTGCTGTGTCGCCTGGAGAAATCGACCGATCCGGCAATCCTGAACGGATGGCAGTAAGCGTGACATCCGTATTATTGTATAATCTCCACTCAGCCTCATTTGACAGCGTGGGGTCACAAGAGATAGCTATAATCGCAAGAATGAAAGCCAGCCACCACTTTTTGTTAATGTTCCTTTTCATAATTGTTACGGTTTGGGGGCAGTGTCTAAGTCGGATTATATGCAAACATAAGGATAATTCTCTGGGTTTACAAAATGAAACACAATATTTTACATCTGAACAAAAGAGATATGACAAAGACGAGGTGCTTTTCCCGCCAGCGGGCAGCTCCGTGTGGGGAATAACGTAAAGGAGGAGACCCCGTCACGGGTTCCCCTCCTCAGGATAGTAAAAGTCGCCGGTTAATACGGATAGTAAAAGTTACCTGTTGTTGTTTCCGAAGTTACGTTTAGCCTATCTTAAATAATACCTAACTGTTTCATATCACATCTGCCAGCTCGGACAGACTTACGTCTGAAGCCTTCACGTCCGGCAGAGAAGTTTTTCCCGTGCAGTAATCGAAGCTGACCGTCTTCTCTCCCGTGAAGGAAGTGAATCTGATCTTCAGCTTGACTGTCTTTCCTTCCGTGTCCGGAAGAGTGCTGAGGTCGAATGCCGCGATGCTGTTATAGCGGACCATCCCGTACTTGAGGTCGTCTCCGTTCGCATCGTGCCTGAGTTCCAGCAGATACGGATCTTCGCTGTCCACGCCGCTGACCAGATTAATCTTATGCGTAGCGTAGAGATTCCCCCAATAACCGCAGAATACCAGAGTGATGTATCCGTCCTCGATAATGGTCGCCCAGCTCTTTACGATTTCCACAGGGGCCGTCCCGTAAAGCTCGTCATCCTTTTCTCCCTGACTTTCCGCAATCGCCTTCGTCAAGACCTTTGCGAAATGATGGACGTTCACTGATTTGTCGAACTGAACCCCGTCCGATGTAGCGACCGGCTTCTCATTCCTTTCCGTGTAGCCGATGAGCGCACGGAACTGCTCCTTGCCGAAAGCCGTCTCTGAAATGCCGTAAGGCTTGAGGGTCGTCTTGTCGTCCAGCTGGAAATATACAGTTCCGCTCTCCGTATGCTTCACGGTCACGAGAGCATTGTAGGACTGAAGACTATAATCATCGCCCGAAATGAATCCCGAGCAGGAGCTCAGACCGAGCAGAAATGACACGGCGAGTGTAAAAGTAAGAAGTGTTCTTTTCATATCTTTCGTTCTTTTTTCGTCCGTTAAACGCGGGCGGGCTGAAAACACTGCACGGATATTCTGTTTTTTTTCGATATTTGCGGTAATGACTTAAAATTTAATGACCTTATGAAAAGAATCTTAAGCCTCATCCTCATCACCGTCAGCATTCTGGCCTGCTCGCAGCGCAGTCGCGAACAGAAAGCTATGGACTTTCTCTATGACTCGATGTCGATTGCGGACATCGGGGACTATGACGAGGATTTCTTCCTTGCGAACGTCAGAATGTCACTCCGCGCCCGCGACGAACTGTCCTGGGGCAAGGACGTCCCGGAAGACCTCTTCCGCCATTTCGTACTTCCGGTGCGCGTGAACAACGAGCGTCTGGACTCTTTCCGTATGGTCTGGTATGAGACCCTCAGAGACAGGGTGCAGGGTATGAGTATGCACGATGCCGCTCTGGAAGTGAATCACTGGTGTCACGAAAAGGCGAGCTATGTCCCGAGCGATGCGCGGACCTCGTCTCCGCTCGCGACCATCCGCAGTGCGGAGGGGCGCTGCGGAGAAGAGTCGGTATTGGCCGTGGCCGCGATGCGCACGGTGGGCATTCCCGCCCGCCAGGTCTATACCCCGCGATGGGCGCACACCGACGACAATCACGCGTGGGTGGAAGTCTGGACAGATGGCAAATGGTCGTTCCTGGGCGCGTGCGAGCCGGAGCCCGAGCTGAATATGGCGTGGTTCAACGAGCCCGCTTCGCGTGCAATGCTGATGCACACTCTGGTGTACGGCGATTACCGGGGACCGGAGGACGTGATCCGCAGGACTCATTCGTTCACGGAGATAAATGTCATCGGGAACTATGTGGATACGCGGCGCAATACCGTGACGGTCGTCGACCCCGACGGTAATCCTGTCGAGGGCGCACGAGTGGAATTCTGCATCTACAACTACGCCGAAATGTACCCGGCCGTGGCCCTTACCTCGGATGCGGAAGGCAGGGCATCACTGCACAGCGGCAAGGGAGATATGTTCGTCTGGGCCAGTGCCGGCGGGCGCTACGGCTTCGGGATGCTGACAGAGCCGCAGGGAGAAATCACAGTGGTTCTGGAACATACGGATGCGGACGCTTTCATCGCGGATTATGATGTCACGCCGCCCCCGTCCGGAAAGATTCCTTATGATGCGGACGATGAGGCGGTGGCCGGAAACAAGCTGCGTCTCGCCTATGAGGACTCTCTCCGTCACGCCTACATCGCGACCTTTGCAGACGAGGGCAAGGCGAGGGCTTCTCTCTCCGGGCCGGACGAGGAGTCAGTACAGGATGTTGTCGCCGCCCGGGGAAACTGGGAGGAAATCGTGAAGTTCCTGAACGGAACGCAGCGGCGGGATGCCGCCCTTAAGCTGCTCTCCAGTTTGAGCCGCAAGGATTTGCGTGATACTCCGGCGCGGGTGCTGGAGGATGCTCTCAGCACCTCGGTGTGCGAGGAGGATTACGTCCTCTACCCGAGAATCTCGAATGAGTTCCTGCAACCTTACCGCACTGCCATAAGAGAAGCGGTCGGAGAAGAGTCTATGACTGCGCAGCAGGTGATAGACTGGGCCGGGACACATATAGAAATAACCGACGAGCTTAATCCGCGCCGGCTCCAGATGACCCCTGCGGGCGTTCTGAAAGTCCGCAAGGCCGATTCCCGCTCTTTCGACATATTTACGGTGGCCGCTTTGAGGACTTACGGGATTCCGGCCCGGGTGGATGTACTCACCGGAAAGCCGCAGTACAGCAGCAATGGTGTATGGGTGGATATTGGCAGCAGCGAGTCTGCTGCCCTGGCCTCCAAGGGTCGACTCACCCTGTCCTACACCCGCAGCGGGGATGCTCCGCAAGATCCAGAATACTATAGGCATTTCACTCTCTCACGCATCGAGAACGGGCGGCGGAAGCTGCTGGAGTTTGACGGCGGCGATGCCACGGAACTGGGAGCGGACGCCCGCGCATCTTCTTTCCGCAAGCCTTTCGCCCTCGATGAGGGGACCTATCTGCTCACTACCGGCACCCGCACCGCCGGCGGCAAGGCCCTCACCCGTCTGACCGTCTTCAGGATAAAGGCCGGCGAAACCACAGACGTGCGTCTGACAATGAGACAGTCGGCTGAAGAACTGAGCGTCATCGGAAATATGGACCCGGAGATGAAATACCTGACCCTCGACGGGGAGACGACTTCTATCCTGAACACCACCGGAAGGGGATATTTCCTCGTAGCCGTCATCGGCTCTTCGGATGAACCGAGCCGACACGCTCTCGGGGACCTCGCGGCTCTGAATGTCTGGGGCCGTCCCGTTCTGCTGCTCAGTCCGGACAGCGCAGATGCCGACAAGCTTAAACTGCCGGCGAATGTACATATTCCGAATCTGCATTTCGGCATAGACCCGGACGGCAGCGTCAAGGCTATGCTCTCCGGCGGCGAGCCGTCCCGACTGCCCGTCATCGCCCTCTGCGACAGCTTCGGCCGGACTGTCTTCCGCAGCACCGGCTACAACACATCCCTCGGCGCTCAGCTCTCCTCAGTCATCGGGAAACTGTAGGACTTACGGGACGAAGAAGTATTTTTTCTGGTGCATTGAAGGCCACGTTTTGGGGCAAAAACGTGGCTTTCGATGTATTAAAGTACATCGAAGGGATAGGGTAAAACGTTTTTTCGTGGCCGCCACTGCACTATCCCACCGCTCTGATAAGCGGGCTTGTCCACCCTGCGGCCAAATAATGATGAAATGAAAACGTAATGGGAAGACGCACAAAGATTTTGGTACTAAGATAAACTTTATTAAATTTACACCCGGATTCCCGATATTAATAGGAAAATCGGACTTAATCACCTTAAATTCTAATGAACAATGTACAAACGAATCTTCGACATAGAGAATCAGTTGGATGAGGGGATGTTCCTCTTTGGGGCACGCCAGGTTGGAAAGTCCACTCTTCTGCAGGAGCGGTTCCCGGATGCAATTTACTACGATCTTCTGATTGATACAGTGAGGAAGGCGTTCAAGCGCAACCCTGATTCCTTCCGGCAGGCGCTCATAGACAAGCCGGCAGGAACGTTGGTAATCGTTGATGAGATTCAGAAAGTACCGGAACTTCTGGATGGAGTCCACTGGCTTATGGTGAACCGTGGCCTCCATTTCATCCTTAGCGGTTCAAGCGCACGAAAACTGAAACGTTCCGGAGCCAACACCCTCGGCGGGAGGGCAATTCCCAGGACACTGTTTCCGTTAGTTTGGAAGGAAGTTACAGACTTCCAGATTGATAAGGCTGTACAGAATGGAATGATACCCCGTCACTATCTTGTAGACGATGCGACTGATCGCCTTGAAGGCTACGTGGAGGTTTATCTGAGGGAAGAGATTCGTGACGAAGCCGCCGTCCAGAATATTGACGCGTTTGAGCAGTTTATGGAAGCGGCCGCCATTTCCGATGGTGAAATGATCAACTATTCCAACATCGCCAGCGATTGCGGAGTGGCGGCAAAAACCGTTAAGGCATACTATCAGATTCTGAAGGATACCCTCATGGGTTACGAGATTCCCGCTTATACCAAGGTGGTCAAGCGGAAAGTAGTCCAGGCTCCCAAGTTCTACTTTTTCGACGTGGGTCTTGCTAACTACCTGATGGGCCGTCACCACCTCCGGAGAGGCTCGGATGACTATGGCCATGCTTTCGAGCATCTCGTTATGCAGGAGATTCTCGCATATCGCGGTTATTACCGCCGCCGTGAGAAAATCTCCTATTGGCATACATACAATGACCAGGAAGTCGATGCCATTATCGGAGACGCAACGGTCGCAATTGAGATCAAGTCCAGCGAGGAAGTCAAGACCCGCCATAAGAATGGGTTGAAAGCCTTCAAGGAAGAGCATCCGGATTGTCGACTAATCCTTGTTTCCCTTGACCCTATTACAAGGCCGTCCGGAGACATTGAGCTGATTTATGTCTTGGATTTCCTGAAGATGTTATGGAATGGTGAAATATTCTGATTCGGCTTTGGCTTACAAGAAATGATATTCCATCTGTTTACAACGAGGATGCAATTTCCTTATAACCAGAGACGGTAATGAATTCGCGGATCCTCTTGTGACCCCTAGATTGACAGATGTAACAATTGTCACGATATCGTTTGTTGCTGTCAAAAGTACGCCCACTGCCTCTAACGGCAGAAGCATACTCCTCAACTATTTCCTCCATTGTCTTGCCCTCCCTACGTCCATAGTAAACAACTTTGTATTCATTGCTGAGATTCATCTCTTGGAAGCGACATTCAATAGCTCTAAGCTTATCTTCGGCCGTTGGCTCATCATCGCATTCTCTTACGATCTTATCTAAAAAAGGACGGCTATCGTCATCTGATAACATTGCATCGTAGGAACGAGTATTCTTAATCATCTTTTGTACACTCTTTGGTCGCAGAATGCTGATTATTAAGTTCTTGGCCACGGTATAAATCCATTTATCAATATCTTCGACACCTGATAATTTGTCTTCCGTAAGCTTTCCCTTGATAAAAAGCTCCGAGAGCAACTGTTCAGGAGTTATAAGGGGATAGTGAACAAGTGTAGGATTACTGGTTGCCGAAAAATGCTGCAACACCTTGGTTAATGTTGGATACAGAGACACATAAGCCTTTGTCTGGCCTGCGATGAGGCTGCGTACTATCGATGCGCTCCTTTCGAAAGCAGCTGCTGTAATTTGTGCTGTTTTGATACTATTTCTATCCATAACGTGATAAAATTACTTTAACTGCCGACAAATATACGAGGATTATATTTCTTGTGCAAGGGTTTTTGTAATTTATTTGCACCTTTGGTCGGTATTAAGGCCTTTTCGCGCTAAAGGCTTGATAAAAGAGAGACCTCTTACTCTCATATCCGGGAAGCTCTGACTGTGGGTGGTGCGAGGATGCGTGAGAATTCTCGAATCGAATCGCGTTTATTTTCGATTATTTTCTAAAAATGGTGCAGGATTGATAGTGGCTGTGCGTCATACTAAGTGATTCCTAAAAAATAACTTGGTGCTTTTGCTCGTTTTTTTGGTAGGGTGTTAAGTTAATTGTTTGAAAAATGGTCAGCAAAAAGGGTTGAAAATGG